>CAYVIR010000001.1:0-10735 GCA_964451645.1 uncultured Candidatus Saccharibacteria bacterium
TAATAGCGCTTCCCGAGAGAAGTACTCGAACTTCATTATTTATTATCTGAAGCAGGTCCCCGTCACCTGTAACTATTATCTTCTCCATACCATCTAATTCATTCCTTCGAGACAAAGTGCCGATAATATCGTCAGCTTCATAACCATCTTTTTCTAAGTAAGGTATTCTAGCGGAGCGTAAGATTTCCTTGATAGTTTTAAACTGAGCAATCAATTCATCATCTATTTTCTTTCTAGTCCCCTTATAGTCTGGATATATTTCATGTCTAAAAGTCTTCTCCTTTGAATCAAATGCGAAATATACTTCCTTTGGACCATATTTGAGGATCATCTGTAGAACGATAGAAAAAAAGCCGAACACCGCATTTGTCAATTCCCCGGATTTCGTGGAAAGAGTCTTTGGGTAAGCATGATATGCCCTATGAATTAAAGCATTACTATCGATCAGCAGTACCAGAGGTTTGTTCAAAATTCTGTAGGATTAATCAATGGTTCATTATAACAAAGAAATTCTCCGATAGTGATATAATTCAACAATGTATATTTACTTATAATGACCGAAATAGAAAATCTTGATAATACTGTCTATGTTGTCGTTCTTTCTCATGGACAGCGACAAGTAGAAGGAGAAGATTATTTAACTACAACTTCTTTACAACGAGTTTTAGGAGCCGTAAGCAGATACGAAGAATTATCTCGGCAAGGCTTTAGTCCCATAGTAATCTTCACTGGGGGGATGAAACCTGATGCTGAATTTCATACTTCCTCACTAATGAGTGATTTCTTTAATTCTCTAACTGGCCTTGACTCTATAGCCATGCCACTTTCAAATGAAACGGATGGAAATATTAGGACTTGTTTTGAGAGTATCCCTCTTGGGACAAGAGTGGAAGTGCTGAGCCATAGTTATCATAATCTCTTAGGCCGAGTTGAAGATGCAATCATAAGGTATAAAAATAATAGAGAAGTAGAATTCATTGGGATTGAAGAATTACCGGACAATTACTTAGATACAAATTTCATTCCCGAGAAATTACGCTTCTCGAATGCGATTGAAGCTCTACAATGTATACTCCTTCCTATAGCGGGGAAAATGGGAATAAACGTAACAAATATTTACAAGAATTTCAGCAAAATACGGTCTTATAACAACCGTCCAAGAAAGATGAAGGCTTAATTTCCGTATCTCAAGATCCCAAAAAGATCACTTGAAGAATGAATTGAATTCCTCCGCATCTAAGACTTCTTTTTCCATAAGTGCCTCCACTATCTTGTCAAGAATCTTTCTGTTATCTTCAATAATCCTCTTGGCCTCATTAAAACAAGACTCAATTATATCCCTAACTTCTTGATCAATAACTTCTGAGGTTGCTTCGGAGTAGTTTCTATCCTCACCATAACTATGTCCCAAATATGCAAGATTTTCCTCCTGTCCGTATTTTACTAGTCCAAGCTTTTTACTCATTCCGAAATTCTTTACCATTTTTCTGGCTATGTCCGTTGCTTTCTCAATATCGTTTGATGCTCCACTTGTCACATCGCCAAAAATGATTTGCTCCGTGGCAAATCCTGCCACTAAAGCAGTAATATTCGACAACATCTTAGTCTTCGTCACCTGTACCTGATCTTTTTCTGCAAGTGGCATTGTATATCCCAGAGCCATACCACGAGATACAATAGTCACTCTGTGTACAGGGTCATGTTCGGGAGTAAGCTTCATAACCAAAGCATGGCCTGCCTCATGGTATGCGGTCATACGAAGCTCTTTTTCGTCCCTCTTTCGTTTCTTTGCCGGCCCCATCTGCACTTTATTCGATGCTTCTTCAATATCATCAAAGGTTATTTCATCTCTATTCTCTTTTGCCACAATGATTGCCGCCTCATTAAGCATATTTTCTAAATCAGCCCCAGAAAAGCCCACGGTTCTTTTAGCAACTAATTCTATATCGACAGACTTGGCAAGCGGCTTGTTCTTGGCATGGATAGAGATAATTTGTTTCCTACCTTCAATATCGGGCAAATCGAGCACTACCCTTCTATCAAATCTACCTGGTCGGAGGATAGCAGCATCAAGTACGTCAGGTCTATTGGTCGCAGCAATTACAATAACATTTGTATTTCTCTCGAATCCATCCATCTCTACAAGAATTTGGTTCAAGGTCTGTTCAGTCGTCCCGGATTGAATTGTGGTGCCCCTCTTTCTTGCCACTGCATCAATTTCGTCTATAAAAATAATAGAAGGTGCTGACTTCTTTGCTTTTTCAAACAAATCCCTAACTCTAGAAGCTCCTGCACCAACTAACATCTCTTCAAATTCAGAACCTGAGGTATGAAAGAAAGGGACACCCGCCTCTCCAGCAATGGCCCTAGCCAGTAGGGTCTTCCCGGTTCCTGGCGCCCCTACCATCAAAAGCCCTTTTGGTATACGAGCCCCTCTATCTAGAAATCTCTTCGGATCCTTGAGGAATAAAACCACTTCATTCAATTCTTCTTTGGCCTCGTCTACACCTGCTACATCCTTAAATGTGACATCCGGTTTGCTTCCAAATATCATTCTGGCCTTTGACTTTCCAAACTTCATTAACTGACTCCCTGATCCTTGAATCCCTCTAAACATCATTAACCCTAAAATCCCAAACCCTAATAATATCCCGATAGTAATAATATCCCCCCATGGGACATTTGTTACTACAATAGATCTAAAATCTGTATTCCCTCCATCGAAAACTATCCCTTCGTCCTGAAGAAACTTACTAAAATCGTTCGTTATCCCAGACCAATTGATATATTCTCTGACCAAAGCCTCGTTGGTAATTCTGGCGTATACCACTCCATCAATTACCCATACATCTTGAATTATATTTTTATCTAGATCCGAAATTAATTGCTCTTTGGATTTCTCAACAGCAGCAATATTTAGATAGTTGATATCCGCTACAATCTTTCCTTCTTCAATATTTTCTCTTAATAATTCCTGTGTGAAGTTAAAGTCTTCCTCAAATTTATAGAGATAATCACTTGAATTGTTGTCCGAATTCTCCAGAAGAACAAATCCGTCCCCAATATAAATGGTGTCAATTGATTCAATCTTTCGTCCTCGGGCTGTTGAAGTTATTATCTCTCGGAACGAAACAGGTGTTATGAGGCTAAAGAATTCCTCCTTCTCTACTTCGGAAATCCCGTCACTAGCCAAGTCCCTTACCGATGTTTTTTCAGACTGGTATTTCTCTAATTCGGACGTAGCTATGTTCGATGACATAAATATATACTTTCCTTCCGCAATTGTTTGACCATCATCTCTAATACTTACTATAGAATATTTATTATTTTTAATATTATCCACGAACTCAGACAGACTCACTTCTTTTGCATCCACCTGAGAATTAAAGAAGTTTAGGGATATGTTGAAAAGTATAAATATTCCCAAAATAATTGAGAAAGTATTGAAATTAAGCCCTAACTTCCTGCTTTTCTTTTTGGAAATTTTTTTGATGTTTGCTTTTTTCGTTACATTAAATTTCATCGAATTGTTCATTTTAAAATAAATATCCAGATATCTGTATTATACACGATATTCCTCCTTACAAAGTAGCCACCAAACCGAATAAAGTTATCAGTGAAGTGGGCGGGAAGATCTATCTTTGACAAAGTTTTGCCAGAAACAGGAATCGAACCTGTGACCTAGGGCTTATGAGTCCCTCGCTCTAACCTACTGAGCTATTCTGGCAAAAATATACTGTCAATAACCATCAGATATCTAATAGAGCTTTTGATTTTATCATAATTATAGCAATGTGATGACAATCTTTTTTTGTAATAGTATACACTCCTTATAAAAACATCAGGCCTTCTACAACTAAAAAAGTGAGATACACAAATATCAACATTGACCCTTCTTTCCTCGACAGGTCATGTTTTGATTTGGTGAAGTAATAAAAAATTCCAAATCCTACCGCGGCAATCAACAGCGTTTTCCAAAAGCTATTAATTGTAAATACTTCTCCTCCATTAAGTAATGTCATCACAGCCAAAATAAGAATGTTAGCGGTGCCCGAACCCAAATAATCACCGAAAGCCACATCTTTCTTCTTTTCAGCTAATGCCCTTATAGCCAGCGAAATTTCAGGCAAGTTGGTTCCTAATGATAGAACTACTAAACTGATAAAGAAGGCCGGGACTCCAATCTCCTCTGCAAAGAAAATAGATTTATCAACAATCTGATTGCTCGCGATAAAGACTATTCCTACACCTAGCAAGATCTTCAACAAATCATTTATCGAATATCTTTTCAAATGGAATAATTCTGAATTACTATTCAGAACACCCTTCTTTGCCTGAACCGTAAAGAAAAGAACCGCATACATTACTATCATGAATATACCCTCAGTAGTAGTTATTTTCTTATCTAAAACTGCTACAAGAGGACTTAATAGAACAACAAATGAGTAAAGCAAAGTGGTTGATTCAATCTTGTTCGTCAATTTAATACCATTTCCAAAAACTGCAAAAAGCGGAATAATAAGGAAGAAGATTACTATTATCCCGCCTATTAAGGTTCCAACAAATATTTCTGGTTTGCCTTCAGAAATTGCCGCGAGTGACAGACTTATCTCCGGAATTGAGGTAAGAAGACCCAACAGGAAAAAAGAGACAGCAAAGGAAGATACCTTTAATTTATGTGACAATCTTTCAATAGAATTTATAATAAATCCTGATCCGATCCATATGAAGATATATGCGATAGCTATAATCAGCAAGTTGATAATTATTTCCATTAATCCGGCTTAAAGTATTTTTAATTATATATGAATAATAGTTGATGGCAAAGTTTCCCTATTTGAAATATATTCATATTTCGGTTGATCCGAAGGGACTGTCTATCTGGATATCATATCAATGAGAAGTCCTACTAGGGATTCCTGGGCATTAGGTAAAATCGACACCTCATAATCCAAGTGTTTATCGCAAGGGAGGGACTCCTACTATATCTAAGACCTTACGCCATACTCACCTGGTGGTTACGCATACGCGGGAGAACGTAAACATACTAGCTTGGAAAAAGACCGAGAGTTTTATTATCGCGGGGGTATCCCGAATAAATTACTTCGTAATTTTTCGGGACAAGCTGCATTTTTATTTTCCTAAGTGCCATTCTCTAATTCCTCTGCTTGGGTTTATCCAGTCAAATGTTACTATTGCGGGGGTACGATTCGAACGTACGACCTCCAGGTTATGAGCCTGACGAGCTGCCTCTGCTCTACCCCGCGCAATACTATAGACCCTAACTATACACCAATTAATCTCCAAAAAGCAATAATCTCCATCTATCGATATTGTTTGTAGAACTATATTTAAAAAGTATTTGGACATCTTCAGTCTCTTCCTTCTCTTCTTTTTGCACATAATATAATGTTTCGCCTTGGCCGCTTAAATTTAGGCTCTCTTTCGCATAAGCTTTTCTAAATTCAATAGATCTATAGTAATTCTCTTCTTCCATAAGTTTGGCATTATCCTCTTGTAATTTTAATAATTTGCTCTCTTCCTCCTGTAATTTCTCCAGATTCTCCATTCCCTCTTTATACGCAATAAAAATATTGAAAGCGAGCGTCAGTATGACAATCAGCAGAGAAAAGTCGAGTAAGAAAAACTTCAGACTGATATTCCGGGGAATAGCATTTTGCATCTTTTTTGTGATCACTCCCTTTTTTGAAGAGAACTTTTTGATTTTCATAATATATCCTGTAGTATTGACCGTAATTTCGTGGCTATGTTATCATAGCCTTAGCTCACTCTAGATTAGTAACAGTATAGCAAATATGGACCTCACTATAAATCTACCCAATTTTGTTAAGGATTTAGAATCAAAGAAACGCTCAAAGTTTACTATTACTGCCTATAGAAGAGATATTGAACAAATGACCGAGTATATGGCAAAAGTGGGAGTAAGAAATTGGGAGCAAGCCAATTCTAAGTATCTTGAGAAGTATATTAATAAGCTCAAATCTGATCATAATCTCACTCTCAAGAGCATTTCCAGAAAGATTAATAGCATAAAAACATTTTATAAATTCTTGATTTCAAGCAAACTAATCAAGAAAAACTATTCTATCGATCTCAAACATCCAAAGATTCAAAAACAAATCCCAAGGATTTTGAGCTCATTTGAGTATAAGGCTCTTCGGGATACGGCCAAGACAAATATTCGAACTTATACGATCATTGAAACGCTCCTGCAGACTGGGATGCGTATAGGAGAATTATCAAGACTCCAAAACGAAGAAGTGGATACAGAAAGAGGCAAAATTAAAGTACAGGACTTCTCCTCTTTTCCCTCAAGGGAAATCGAGATTAATCAAATTCTCATACGAACGCTTACTGAATATCAGAAATATAGGGCATCTAAGTTCATTAAAAGTAAATATTTCTTCTGTACACGCAATGGGAAACAACTCCTAATAAGAAATATACGATCTAGCATCAATAGTGCCTATAAGAAAACGGGTATTAAGGATGCCTCAGTAAACGACCTTCGAAATACCTTTATTGTTTATCAGCTCGAAAATGGCCTAAAGCTCGAGAAATTAGCAAATACCGTAGGTCATAAAAAAATTTCAACCACCGAATCATACCTAGATTACATCAACACCCGCCCTAACAAGATCAATATCCGAATTGTCCCCTTATAATAATCTTTTTACGAAACTGGAAAGTAGTGTTAAAATTATCCGCATATGGGTCAACCTCACTTCTTGTTTAGAGAAGGATGGACGTTGCCTCTGGGTTTCAACAGAAATCTCAGGGGCCAGTAGCTCAGGCGGTTAGAGCATCGTTCTTATAAAGCGGGGGTCGGTGGTTCGAGTCCACCCTGGCCCATACGGCTTTGACATTCCACGAAGTGGGATGGCAGAGCCGTGTTTAATTCGGTGGACGAGAAGTTTATCCCGCTACCCATTGATTTGATAGGAGGGTAGCGGGAAGTCCACCCTGGCCCATCCCGCAAAGTAAAAAATATTTTAAATATCCCCAAAATGCAGAGTTCTAACTACCCATACAGACCAGGAATAATCGCCTACATAGTAGATCAAGAAAACAACTTTCTTCTCTTGCAACCAAAATCTTATAAGGACGGTGAATGGGCTTTCCTAGGTGGAGGGAAAGAGGGAGATGAGACTGAGCTCGAAAATTTATACAGAGAAATACACGAGGAGATCGGATTAGATGAAGATGACTTTGTGCTTATCGGGAAATCTAACTATCCTCTAAAATATGACTTCCCTGATGACTTTTTCGTTGAAAATCCGGATATAAAATTCAGAGGGCAGGTCAAAGAACAATACTTTCTGAAGTTAATATCGGATAAATCGAAAATTTCTATCGATCCTACAGAAATAAGAGATATTTTGTGGGTCGACATAAACGAAATCGAAGAATACTTAAAATTCCCAGCACAGTATAAGCAATTCAAAAAAATAGTTAAGGAATTCCTACAGATAGAAATTTGACTTTGATTTCAAAACTGCAAAATCACCGTAACCAGTAACAACATCATAAGACTTATTTTTCAAAACATACTCATCTGAGTATCTCACAATAGTTTCAAGCGAAATTTCGTGAGTTACAATAATTATGCAGTTACAACCTTTCCTAAAATAACCGGATAAAATTACCTCGACTCTTTTTACGAAACTCTCGGGAGACTCCACTCCATTTTCGTTATAATTCCCTATTCCCCAGTAATATTCACATAGATTCATTCTTTTCGATTTCATCAGATCCAGTTCTTTTGAAAGATTGCCCAGATGATGAATTCTGAGATCCTCGACCATCCTCTTTTTTATGCCTAGCTCCAACGCAAGTATATCTGCGGTTTACATCGATCTAGTAGTTGGTGTTGAAAGAATCAAACAAGACTCAGTTTTATCTAATTCTTTTCGGACGTTATTTGAACTTTCAATAATTGTCCTAATTCCTTTCTTTGTTATTCCTCTTTGAGTACTTCTATCTTTTTTGGGCGTATTCCCGTGTCTAATTAATATTAACTTTTTCATGATAAAGCCCTCCTTGCGGCCATTTGTATAGATCTAGTTCCACCATGAGCGACATTCCCAGGTGATGCAGTAACTGCAATATCGGATAACTCGTCATTTATAAAAAATGCTCCTATGCGGAAAGAGAATTCGTCACAACCTTCAACTCCACTTTGTAGTCCCATAAAAGGCAATGTGGAGAAGACTGGAGGGATTGCTTTTTGGACAATAATATTTTTTCCCTCTCTTAAAACACGCATTTGTAGATCTTTATCTCCAGGTGGGAAGACTCCTCTCGCACCAGAACCTGTTGTAGTTTTGATGAAAAATTCTTCTCCACCATTAATTCTAGCAGCTATGAATGATTTCTCATTTTTAGAAACTGGAATCATTGTTTCAGGTAAGATTGATCTGAGTATATATAAAGTTCTAGCATCAAAACACCTGTGTAAAATATCTTCCAATTCTTCATCTAAAAACGGATTGGTGATCATAGCCATCAGCGACTTATCAGCAAGTGCAGGATTATTATCTGACAGTATCGAAGAATCTCGCCTTTCTATTATTCTCATCAATTTAGATATTGTATGCCCGACGGCCTGGGATTGCCCTTTTAATATAGGAACTTGAACTAGTTGTTCAAAGCCAGGATCAAATATTCCACGATTTATCATCCCAAACTCAACACCAGGGCAGAATTCTTCTTGGGTCATAAATAGCATATTCCCACCTACTCTATTAACTTCTCAAGTGAAGAAACGTGCTTCGGGAGTGTAGAATCTATCAAAAGATGACGTCAGAAATAATGTCCGATTATCACTCGATATATTCGCAAAAGAATCTGCGATTCCATTACCTATCGGATCCGCAGACATTTGCCTACATAATGTAGCGTACCCAAGGCCATGTAACTTGTCCACTTCGATTTCTACACACTTCATTCCACCTTCCATTGGGTCAATAACTAAATCCATTCTAACAAACGGATGTATCCCTCTTCGAGCGGAAGATAGGGCCTCTTGTTCCTTGTCAAAATCGAACTCAACCTCTCTTCGACAATCGTTGGCAAGAATGTTATTAAAAAAGGAATTTACGCCAAAGATCGATCTGATTTGACGAAAGTTTCGACTAGTACGTCGACTCTTATCGTTTATTAACGAGATGTTCAGAAGTCGCTCTAGGCCATTTGTGTAGTCCGGTAACACACTCGCTATTTCATTTAATGCCTCAACACAACTTCCGGGCAATTCCAAGCTAAACGATGTCAATCTGAAGTCGTGCCTATCATCAAGGCCATTCTCGAACATTGTAGATAAAATATAATCTCGGAATTGGTCCAGATCAATTTCATCTTGTGTAAAACATAGTTCAGTATTCATAATTTTAAAAATAAAAAACCTCCAATATGGAGGTAAAAAAATTTAATATTCATGCGTCAATACCACCTCCAAGTATCTTTGTGCCAATACCAATAGGTGTAGATAATACAGATGAGTAATCCCTTCAATTTAATATCATTTTTATTTCGACTTAAATTCATTAACTTCATTTAAAAAACAAAAGTCCCTCACAAGGAGGGATAATAATGGCCATGTAAAACCACCTCCTAGATCGAGGTATTTACTGTCCAATAAGTTATGTTTACTACTAATTTTTTCATTCCGTGATATTTATACGATATTTCACAATCACTGTCAACAACACTGTCCTCTTATCATGGGGCAGACTTAGGCTTTAAAGGAGTATTGAACCCACCTCCTCCACCTAGCCCGGGAAGGCCCATGCCTCCTAGCCCAGCCTTGGGAGCAGGAGATTCATCATCGAAACGTGATCTCTCCTTCATTTCCGCTTCAACCAAAGCTCGATCCCTACCATATCTATATCTAGAGAGATTTTTAACAATATCTCCAGTTTTTTTATCCCCATCTTTAGGTATGTCAAAGGTAGCATATTTATAATTGGTGTTGATTGAAAAAGCTGGAGGAGATTCACCTTGAAATATAACCTTTACGTAGGCATTGACGTTCTCAAGATTCACCAAATCATTGGCATCAAAAACTGGAGCGAAAACACTTTCGAGAAACTGCGCATCCTGATTACCCACTTTGAAGCTAATAACACTACCCACATTACCGAATACGGCATCCCGAATTTTTTCATCAATCTGAGTTATATACTGGTTAGCGACAATTAAGTTCAGCCTATACTTTCTGGCTTCTGATAATATCTGGGCAAAATCCTCTGTCGAGAAGTTTTGGAACTCATCGACATACAGATAAAAGTCCTTTCGATCCTCCTGTCTCATATCTGCCCTACTCATAGCTGCTGAAAGTATCTTCGGAACAAGCAATAATCCCAAAAACTGAGCATTTTCCTCTCCAATTAGACCCTTAGACAGATTCACAATCAGAATCTTTTGATTATCCATGACCCATCTAATATTGAAACCGGACTTCGACTGTCCGAAAATATTTCGGGCAAGTTTATTGGTAACAAAACGGTCAAACTTTGAGACAATGTATCCTAGTACCTCAGATTTGTGGAATTCCTGGGTGTTTGCAATTTCATCTGTCCAATATCTTTTAACCAGTTCATCTTTAATGAACGGTATTTTTTTATTCGCATAATTTTGATCGCTGAGAATCCTTAATACCTCCACTAGAGTTGAGCCCTCATCTTCCATCACCGTAAGCATGGAGTTTCTCACT
>CAYVIR010000001.1:10745-15954 GCA_964451645.1 uncultured Candidatus Saccharibacteria bacterium
CGAACATTTTCTGCATCATCCCGAGAATGGCATTTACTACCCTATGTTTGTCCTGTTCGTCGTAATACTCAATTATATTAAAGCCCAGCGGTCGCTCAGTATCGCTTGGATCCCAATATATTACATCCTCAATTCTATGTGGAGGGATCCTCTCCAAAAGCCACTCCGCACTATCGCCATGTGGATCCAGAAAGGCCAAACCTTCCCCGTTAATAATGTCTTGCAATGCCATCTGCTGCAACATATAAGATTTACCTGAACCTGTTTTCCCGACCATGTACATATGTCTTCGTCTATCGTCTCGCATCATATATATCGACTTTGAGACATCTCTGTATACGTTGTTTCCCAGCCATAGATCACCATTGGAGGGAATTCCCGAAGTCGCCGGAGCTCTTTTTGATAACAGCCAGTTTATATGGGGAGTATTTATCATCTTGTTAGGGAAGTGGAAAATAGTCGACAACTCTGCTGTATTTAAGATGCTTGTTTCCCTGGGTGTCCTATATATAAAATCTTTGATAAATTCATTCTTTTGATTTTTCTTCAAGTTCATCTTCACGATTTCATTGCTACCTTCTTTTTTAAACTGTGAAAAAGAACTTGCCATAGTATTTAAAGATTGCTGTGCCTCTGAGGCGGTTCTCGCAACTGTAACCAATCTAAGGTCTACATAAAAGCCACCTTTTTCACACTTCTTTTCGATCGCCCCTAAAGTATCCTCTCCTACATCCATCTTTTTCTTTTCCGGATCGGAATTATTATGTCTCACCTTCTGCACAAATTTCTTCCCCGCCTCTCTCCATCCACTACCCGCGCCAGTAATGACGGCCTGGAAAGCAGCGGCTTCTCCATCTTTGATTTTACTCATGGTAGTGAGAATTGAGGATAGCGAGTCAGTGGACAGTTCTTCATATGTCCTAATAGGCTTGTAGTTATCTTTCTCGAGTTTCAAGGACGCAAAGTCTACTTTACTGTCATCTTTAAAGATATTGTACTCTTCCGCCTTACTTACTTCGGCAGTAGGATAAGCTCCATTAATGGCCTTCTCCACAGTATTTGCAACGTTTCGACTTGATACAACAAAAAATCTTATTGTTTCAGGCAACCCAATTATTTCAAAACTCACAAAGCTTTTTGCACCAATATATTTTTTAAATTTTTTAAACTTCTCCCCCACTCCCAATAACCCGGAGAACATTTGATCTGCTGCCTGGATCTCCACCTCGTTTGTTTTAGGTAATCGGACCTCAAATATTACTGCATCAAGGGACTTCTTCTCCACAGAAGCTTCCTTCACGCCGGCTGTAAATTTTATAAATAGATATCGACCTAAAAATATTAAGGAAATAATGAACAATAGGACAATAAATGCCCATATCCAAAAACTGTAACTAAAAAGAAGATCTTCGATAGACCTGGAGGCAACTTGTGTGGGAGTTGCCAGCAACTGCCTGCTTTGCAAAAAAATCATTTTAACAATATGACCTTAATCTTATTATAATACAGGAAAATTATTACTAGTAGTATATTCTTTAATCCTTATATGTCTGCTTTTTAAGCAGTCTGTCAAGAAGTACATAAATCCAAGTGGTAGCATCTTGTGGATTCCCCCTTCCTTTTTTTTGCTTTATATTGGCCAAATTAGAGGTGATAGAAGGAGGGATATAATATCCAAAAATCTTCGGTCCTTGTGGTTTTTGAGCTGGCACAAGAGGAATCGGGGGAGGAGCTTTCTGGCCTAGTTGATTGTCACCTTGTGTTTGAGAAGGGATTGGCTCTTTTCTTTCGATTTGAGATAGATTTTCATTCGTAGTTTCTACCTGCTTGAGCTGTTCATAGCCATACTCCACAGACTCATTTGCGTTTTCTTTTGCCACAGGAATTGGAGCCGATTCAGGGGAACCAGGGCTAAAACTCACCGGGACAATCTCGGGCTCTTGTAGATCTTCTAGAGGTTGCTGTACGGGCAATACCGAATCGTCTTGATAAGTAGGATGTTGCTGATTTGCGTCGTTTGCCATGTTTAATTATAACCCATATGTTTTAAATCTCTATTTATTTCTCTCTTCTGATCTTTCTCTTTCAACCTCGCCCTTTTATCGTATTTCTTTAACCCTCTTGCCAATGCCACTTCGATATAAACATAGTTCTATTCCTGAAAGATCTGTAAAGTTGTGTATCTCACTCGCATGTAATAGAAGCTTTCTTGGTCGTGTACTCAAGTATTCTGTAAAGTCGGCCATCCCAGGCCATGGGGAAACGAACAGATTTTCTATTACTGGCTCCCCTTTCAGAATCTTAATATAACTTTCTTTCATACTGATATTTCGACTTTTTATCGATTTCACTTCCCATCCTTGAAGCACTATCCCGGCCTGAAATCTCCTTATAACCTCATAATTAAAGAGCGCCTTTTTATTATTGGCTAGAATTTTCATGAATAAATATCCCTCTATAGCTCATTTAGCTGCTTCAGGTCAAGCCCATATACCTCAGAATTGTCTAATACGAAAAGTTTTTGTTGTTTGGTATTTACCACAATATCTTTAATATTCTTAAAGATTTCTTCAGATGTTTTGTATTGACCTACAAATTTGGCTGATGTTACGCCCTTTTCAAAAACTGTAATCCTTTTTCCCTCTTGATCAGAGAAGTACATATTCACTCCGTCTATGAACATCCCTTTTGCGCTAAGGAGGTCCTCTCCCACATTTAGTCCTGTCAGCTCTGGTGTGTCATCCTGCCCATTCAAAAATCTATAGAGTCCCTGTTTATAATCCAGAAGGACATAAATTTTATTATCGATTATATAGATGTCCTTTCCAGTAGCTAATTCCGCTAATTCAAACCTCGAGGCCGGGAGTCCATAATTATCCCCTGACTTCTCAGTATACATCACTTTTTTATTTGTCTTATCAATGAGATATATCCTCCCACCAGCTATCTCTGCATACTCAATATCCGCTATCTCACCAATCTTTGACGTTGAAGTACCTGCAATTCTCTTGGTAGTTTTGGTCTCGGTATCATAGACAGCGAGACGATTATCTTGAGATTCATCCAGAAAGATAACTTTCCCTTTCTGGTCTGTAGTAATCGAAGTAGGGTTCTTGAGGCCTGTTACTTCCTCTTGGAGAGATGAACCATCTAGGTTCATGCTATAAATTTTCCCTTGGCTTTCATCAGTTAAATAAATTTTAGTATCAGTCGCCGTAATATCGCTTATTTGTGCGTCGGGGAAAAAACTTGCAACATCTACCAGTCTATCTTCGGAAACAACGGGAATTATTCTGTTTAGATAATTTTCAGAGTTATTAATTCTACCCTTGAAATCCTTAACTTTATCCTCTACATCTGTTTTCCCTTCAACTTTTTTTAGCTCTGCATTAGCTTCCTGGACAAGCTGGAGGCCCGTGGTACGTTTCTCCGCACTATCGACTAATTTAATATCAGTCACTAAATTCTCCAGCTCTGTGACTTTAGCTTCTAAGGTGTCAAGAGAGGTCTTCGTCTCCTCTTGTTGAATTTTCTTCTCATTGTTTTCAATGGCCATCTTTATGCCTACCCCCAAAGCACTCAAAAGAATTATCCCTACAAAAAGACCCAGCAAAACCTTCTTAGGTAATTTCGTTTTTCCGACTTTTACAGTTTCTTGATGTAGTTTCACTCTTTTTCTTTGCTTTAATTCATCCGGTATGGATTTAATCTTCCCTACAGCATTCCTTAAGAAAACCATGTATGTTTTTTGAGAACGGACCTGAGTTGCATCCGAACTTTCTTCTCCACCTTCATCAATATCTCCGTCGAGAGTTTGTTCATAGCTCTTATCCTCTTCCTGAGCTTTCTCTATCTCATCAATTTCATCACCTGTCTCTTCTATCTCATCTTCCAAACCTTCAGATTTCAATATTTCCTCATCCTCGGGTTCTGACCTTTCATCAATTTCAATATTTAAGGGTGGTTCTATTTCTTCCTGGGGAACTGATTTAACATCCAAACCATACCCAATAATCATCAAAGCATGGTCAAAATTCTCTTTCTCACTTCTTGGGAAGTTATCTACGTCGAATTCTTCTAGTATATTTATTATTTTCTCTCTTTTCAGATATTTACTTGCAGATTCGGTTCCCATGAAAAGCCTGTCTCTCTCTTCCAGCTCCATACTTGCAACTTCGACCATGCTTTCACCAGAAGGATCCTTAAGTGCTTCTGTTAAATCAACTAACTCTGAACCTCTCAAGATCATCAAACTACCCTTCCCCGCTTTTACAAAGTACGCTACATTCCCAACGAGAGCAGTCGCGATCAAGTCGATTTCAACACCAGTCTCTGCAACCTTCTCATCATTATCTATCAATTTAGCGAGGTGTTTACCTGAAGCTATGACGGTCTTCTCCAAGGCCATCAGAGTACTTGTCTCTTGAATTTCAAAATAGGTCTCGTGGAAATAATCAAGCAAAATCCCTCCAGCAGTCACAAGGTCAAACGTGGGATTAGCTTTAAGTCTTAAAACTGCAAATATTTCTCCTTTCCTTTCGAGGATATTTTCATTTCTGGGGCGGTAATTGTAGACACTCGCAAAATAGCCCTTGCGAATGTCTTTCCCAAAATAGAATTTTCGTGATATTTTTTCTGTCATACTTCGGGCAGTAAAACAGTGACAATTAATACAAGAATTAAAAGTATAACATGGAGGTAACAAAATAATAAGACTCTTTTGTTCCCGTCGCTCATAACAATTCTTGTGGCGAGAGCCGCTTGTCTAACTAATACAACCATTCCCAGAATGTGGATGATCATGAAAATGACAATTGTGATTTTCCCCACTATAAAGGCTATGTCGCTTAGCTGAATATTTCCTATCATGGTTCTCCCTCCTTTTTGTGATGTTGAGTAGTTACTCCAGACGCGGTTGAAACTGTAGCATCTGCAAATCGACCGTGTTTGTTGTTTTTCGCTAAATTAGACAAGTCTGTGATCACGTCTCTAAACCAACTGGGATCAGGAAGAGATTTTAAGTTGAACTTTGTTTTTTCTGCTGCCGTTTGCACTAACACATCTCCATAATTAAAAAATGACGGTAAAAACCCGATGACACTTTGGGATACATCTTCAATATTCACTAGCGCCGCTTCTGCTACCGATTTGCCGGTAAAAACTTTCAAATCCACATGTAATATCCTCATGTTGGAAACAAGATAGATAT
>CAYVIR010000002.1:0-12644 GCA_964451645.1 uncultured Candidatus Saccharibacteria bacterium
AGCCCCGGATTTAATCCGGTCCCGCATTCAAAATGCTACAACGATACCTTGTATTCCTACTAAAATTTTGAGTGCGGGACCTGCGATCCGTAAACTAAAATGTCAGCTATTCTAATTTCTTGCTCTGCCTATATTTCGTGCAAGAAAAGCCCTAAACGGAGAGGACAGGATTTGAACCTGCGATCCCTTGCGGGATACCTCGTTAGCAGTGAGGCGCTTTCGGCCACTCAGCCACCTCTCCGTTTAGGGCTTATTGTTCAGTTTATCCGCCGTAGTATTAACGTAGGCGGATCAACTCTCCTATCTGATTTATAAGCCCATTATAACAAAGTTAGTATTTTTAGCACACCTATTATCTCGATACTTGTTGATAAATATACATGTTAATGCGAAAATTGGCAGAATTCCGGATAGAAAATGATTAAAAGAAATACAGGCGTCTACTATCTTACGCAGATTGCCCACTCATTAATATTTACCATACCAATATGGGTAGTTTTCTATCAACGACTATTCACCCCCGTTCAGATATCAATCCTGGCAGTTGTTTCGTATGCCGCTCAGATGGCCATGGAACTTCCCAGCGGTGCCTTAGCGGACATCTTTGGTAGGAAGAGAATTGTGGCTATCTCCTATTTAATAGGTGCCCTTGCCTTTGTTATATACCCGCTCGGGGGTGAATTTTGGCACTTTCTGATCCTGGCCATTCTAATAGGTTTAAGCGACTCGTTCAAGTCAGGCGCAGAGGAGGCTCTCATATATGACACATTCGTGGAGGAACATTCACATGCCTTTGAGAAAGTCTACGCAAAGGGGAACATGCTCTACCAAATGGGTCTTATAAGTGCAACCTTAGTAGGAGGGATCCTCTATCAGCATAATATCGGACTACCCTTTTTACTATACGGGATTTCTCTTCTAGTGGGATTTATAATTACCCTCTTATACATTGAGCCTAATATTGATTCCGAGAAATTCACGGTGAGAAACTATATTAAACAGATCAAGCTGGGATTTAGAGAAATATTCAGAGATAAAATAACTACCTATACTTCGCTTTTTTATATTGTAATAGGAGGAATCACCTGGAGTAACGCCCTCTACTTGGGTGCATATTTTATGGTGGGACTGGGGTTTGGTGATGCCGAGCGTGGTCTCATACAGGGCGGAACTAGACTGCTTAATGCACTCATATTTACCTTCCTCCTCCAAAAAGCTAATCTGAGTGAGAAGTTAAAGATTATGATTTTCCCTATATTTATGATTATTTCCTTTCTGCCGGGAAGTCTGGCGAATGGGTGGTTTGGAGTGCCACTCTTTGCAATTGCACTCTTCACTACTACTGGGAGATGGATACTACTTTCTCCCATCACTAACAAACAATTTAGTTCCAAAGTCAGGGCCACTGCAATTTCCGCATTAAGTCTACTCATAGGTATTATCTACTTGTCCATTGTTGGGATATCTGGGCCAGTAATAGAACATCATGGGATAGGTTTAATGTACACGATTTTAGGATTTCTAAGTATATTCACAGCACTTCCTCTCGGAATTATGCTCCTTAAAGTCAGGAAGGAGTCCTTACCCTAACCACTACTTCGTCTACTTGCCTTGACATTCCGTGGGGGGAAATGCCAGAATGCTCTCTTATCAGGTGCTCGTATATTTTGATTTTTAACATTATCGCTATGGACGAATTTTTCCCTCCAGACAAATTTTTCGAACCAAATGATCCATACTATCCTTACGGCGGTTTTGCAGCAGTGCAGGCGGCGACGGAAAGCAGACGCCCTAGACTTTCTCCCCCTACTCTTAGCCAGGATGGTTTTTCTGATGG
Source organism: uncultured Candidatus Saccharibacteria bacterium (assembly GCA_964451645.1). Taxonomy (GTDB): domain Bacteria; phylum Patescibacteriota; class Dojkabacteria; order B142; family OLB20; genus JAJTYI01. Next base: position 1,838 of record CAYVIR010000002.1, read on the forward strand.
CCATGTTATTGTCGAATCTGGCGTAGGTCACTATGTATTCGCAGGCTACTCACTAACCGATTTCGACCCCAATACCCATCCGGGAGTGGACATCATATATCGAGCATTATGGGAAGAAGAAAAATTGGGCAGATCTATAGAACTTGGACCGCAAGATCTAGAGACAGGCCTTTGGTACATTGGCATTAGAGACCTGACATTGTTGCCGATTGATTCAGAGGGGAATCTAGCAGCTTTCCACCTCCCCCATGTGGACTTTGCTGACTTTTTCTGGGGAGAAGCACATGTGTTTGGGACGGAAGAGGGAAAGATGGATATAGTGGTTGTTCCCCACCGCCAATTTTAGTGATAGAATTTCAGTATTCACTTAACATTTTCCATAACACTCTAATATGAGAAGACCTCCAATGTCTAGACTATTTTTACTGACATTGTCACTTATCAATATCTTTATCGTTATCTACTTTCTAAAACCATTTCTAATAACTATTTCTGAACCAGAAAATATACTATTTGTAAATAAAGAATGCCCCTTTTGTAATACGGTAATAAGTGAAGCAAATCAACGCGGCTTCGTGGGAAAGATTGATTTAGAAATTATAGATATTTCCGAACATAAAATATTTCAGGATTATTATTTTAAAAAGTCAGGAATATGCTATCCTACAGAGAGCCAAATCATCGTGCCTCTTTTATACTCAAACGGGAAATGCTTTAAAGGAGTCAACGCAACACTCCAGGCATTAGAACGATTATCAGTTTCTCCTTAATATCTCACATCCAGGCTTTTAACAATATCGTCACACTTGCTCAGGTTTTGTTCTTCTGCGATACACCATACATCTAGTATATAGAATGTTTCGACTTCATTCCCACTTGTGTAATGAGAACTTCCACAGGGAGCAGTAAGAAGGTCTGGGCCCATTCCTTCGCAATCTTCTGTGTCACTCACAGTAGTCGACCTTACATACCTATACTCATTCTCCTCCAACTGATTATAGTCATATTTTATTCTCGCAATCTTTTCCTCTCCCACCGTGTCTATTAATACAAAGTCTGAATATGAAGAAGCTTCAGATTCATAAAAAGCACTCACTCCTAATTCATATCCTTCCCCCTTGATGGTGAAGCTTGCTTCGTCTTCATCTGCCGATGGTACTAATTCGGCCTCTTTCAAAGCTTTCCCACTGACTAGATAGGGGTCATCCTGGTCTCTCACCATTGAGATAAATACCGGATAACTAAAATACGAATATTCACTTTTCTCAGCTTCAGACGGATCTAAATTTGTCGTTTCTGAGGTGGGAGTAGGTAAACTATTTTCTTCTATATCGATGGATCTCGTTCTATTGGCAAAAACCAAATATAGGGCGAGAGTGGTAAGCCCCAGAACCAGAACAACTAAAACCACGATGACTGCTACATACAAGCTTTTATTCTTCGATGGAACGGTGCCGGCGATGATCGGATCCTTGGAAGGAGTGGCCACTGTATTCTCTGGTGTTGGAGGAATGCTATATGTTGGATTTTGTTGCATAGAATTTGTGTTTAATTAGTATAATATATCGTTTTTAATAAGTTGAAGCAAAACCTTTTTGGTATGGAAATGATTTCAAAAAAATACAAATATGCGGTTGTCGGCGTATCTTCAAATCCCGAGAAATATGGACACAAGGTCTATAGAGATTTTCTCGAGAACGGATATCCCACATATCCAATAAATCCGAAGCTCGATGTAATACTAGGGAACGAAGTATATAAAAGCATCAACGATACCCCTGCAAAACCCGATGTGGTAATTTTCGTCGTGCCACCTGAGGTCACGCTGGAAGTATTAAGGGAAGTTCAGAGAATTGGGATCACTAAAGTTTGGATGCAGCCTGGAAGTGAAAGTATCGAGGCCATTAATTTTTGTTTAAATAATGATATAGAGTGCATACACGATGCATGTATAATGATAGAAAGGAAGAAATTATGGATGACTTAGTAATTATCGACACAGAGACAAGTGGCTGGGATCCTCAGCGTCACCGCGTGATTGAGGTAGCCGCCGTGAAGGTCGAAGGAGGAGAAATAATTAAAGAATACAATAGTCTCATAACCAGCGTACGTAATATTCCCCCTTTTATCACACACCTCACAGGCATTACGGAGCAGGAATTAAATACTAAAGGGAGGGACCCCTTTGAGGTTTTTACAGAAATAAGAGAATTTATTGGAGAAAGTACTTTTGTAGCACACAACGTCCATTTTGATTATCGTTTTTTAGACGCTGAATTCCGACGCTATGGGATAACCGCCCTCGATAATCCTAGAATGTGCACAGTACAATTTGCAAGGAAATCCAGATTGCCTCTAAGCGATTACAAACTTACCACTATCAAGGAGTTCCTTGGGATTGAGAAGCAATCCCACCGTGCATTGAATGATGTTATGGTTTGCTATAAGTTGCTTCAAACATACTCCCCTCACCCCTAGGCCATTTAGGCCGCATTTATTTTGCCCACTTTCTCGAGTCTCTCCCCTATCTTCCTAAAATTAATTCACTTCACCATTTTTACATGTAGATTTTGGGCCACTTTGTACTTATCCCACTGCATACGAAGAAGAGCTCCCACTACAATCACCAAGACGACTTTATTAAATAGCCATCCAAATAGTGGGATTAGTTGAATTATCGAGATAATTACAACTCCAGAAGTTAAGGCAACTATATACTTCCTCTTACTGCCAACCAGAGGGAGGACTTTCCTCCCAATCCAGATACCTGCTATAGGAGTGGCCATGGAAGACACAAGCAATGCCAACAAGATCAGTACTTTTAGAAGCGGCCATCCAAAAACAGAGACAGCGAGAAGGAAAGCGATCGACCCACCTACCGGGAAAGATAACAACCCTACAAGGAAACTCTTCCCAGCCTGTTCCAAATCCGACATTCTAGACAAGGTGGCATCCAACCTTACAGGAGCAAATTTGAAAAGGAGATATCCGACCATCACATAGCCAACTACACTCATCAAGGAAAGAAACGATTTAAACCCGAAGCTTATCTCGAAGAGGCTTGGTATCGGCGAGTAATAATAATCCGCTACATACTCACTCCCTTGTGGTCGTTTAAATATCTCTTCCCCCTGAATCTCTGTTCCCTCCGAGTAGGCCAGACTTCCCTTGTCCCCATACATAACCACGTCTCCCGCTATTTGAACTGCTCCTAAACTGGTCGTACCTGCACTATGTATACTGCCGGCAATATCGCCATCTACATTCATTCTCCCGGACACAGACATCAAATCTCCTCCTACGTTATTATTAATCTTCATAGTTCCTCCAGCCGTTCTGAGATCATCTCCTACCAAGGAGCCTATCGTCGCCTGCTGGGCAACAATGTTTAAGTCTTCGCCTATCTCCCCTTGTAACCTCACCACCTTCCCGAAAATATGGCTATCCCGAATAACCTGCCCGTCTAAGCTGATATCTCCTCCTAATGCGAACAAGCTTTTACCGATGATACTAGTTAGATTAACTGTTCCTCCTATTAAGTATACATTTCCCTCCACTTCCCCATTCACGGTAACTACCGATCCGAAAATATAGAGATCTCCATTGACATCACCATCTATCGTTATATCTGAATCTCCATAAATTAAGAGGTCATCTTCAGTGTCCTCCTCCACTCGATAAAGTTGTTGGCCCGGCACGTCTGTAACTGTAAGCGCCTTTGCATTTTGAGTCTTTGATAGAGGAAATAGGAAGAGGAAAGAGATAAACATTACGAGTAGATATTTATTCTTTGCCATCAGGGGATATAAATAATAATTATTCTAATACTAACATATCTATATACCGATGGAAACTTAACTTATCTTCCTTTCCATTATATACTTTGTTTAATTTATTTGATCAAAATTATGAAAGACGCTTCTATTGAACAAAGAATTTACTCACTTTTCCTAAATTACTCCGACTGGCTCCTAAGAATTTCCATGGCCGTAGTATATATATGGTTCGGAATACTCAAACCGTTTGATGCAAGTCCTGCTAGCGACCTTGTAGCAAATTCTCTACCCTTTCTACCCCGAGAAGAATTTTTTATATTCCTTGGAGTGTGGGAAACAGTCTTAGGATTGATGTTTCTCATCCCCAAATTCACCAAAATAACATTCTGGTTATTCATAATTCATATGGGGGGCACTTTTATTCCTTTTATAACTCTTACCAACACTGTATTTGTAAACTTTCCCTATGCACTCTCCCTGGAAGGACAATATATTGTTAAAAATTTAGTATTAATTTCTGCGTCGGTAGGAATAATGGTAAACTTTCTTCGGAAAGAAAAAGATGATCCTCATACCGAAAGGAATATCTAATTATCGCCTCTACTCAACTTGTATAATTTAAACCTTACGGAAGAAAAAAGGAAAAGCCGCAGGAGAATTAAGCCTCTATTCAAGGTTTTAATGTTCCCTGTAATATTTCTCCTTCTGTTTATTCTGGTTTTTTTGATAGATTATAAATTTTTCACAGGCGAGGAATTGCTAGCGAAGTCCAGTATTATAAAAGCAGTCTCAACCGGCTCGAATATCATCGGGAAAGTGATAGATACAGATCTTAAAAATGAAAACAATATCACCTCAATGCTTATTGTCGGGATAGACACTCGTAATGTAGTCTTTGAGAATGGAGAATTTCGCAGTACGAAACCCAAGGGACAGGCAGGGACCAGAAACACAGACACACTTATTCAGGTGGTTTATGACCATAATAAAGGAACAATGGCCATGATCAGTATTCCTAGAGATTTGGGCATAGACTACGATAAGGAATGCTTGGAATTTCATGGAAGTATCCACTGGATATACGATAAGGCAGAAAACGCGGGTTGTCTCGGAAGAGGTGTGGAGGAATTAAAGGAAGCAATCACCTCCGTCACTGGCATTCCTATCCAATATCACATATTCATCACCCTAGACAGCTTTGTAGAGGCAATCGAAACTGTAGGGGAAATAAACCCCTCCACTCGAGAGACAGGGATATACATTGAAAATCCTTCTGATGTTTGGGACGTATACCCTTACAATGACACGGGATGGGAAAATGTATATTTCAAGAAGGGAAAGATATTCTTAAGTAGCGAAGACGCACTTAAATATGTCCGCGTAAGACAATTAACCTCGGACTTCGGAAGAGCCAGACGACAACAGATAGTTATCGAGGCCATATTGGCAAGAGTCCTCTCATCTGAGACATACACGAGTCCGGATAAACTTTCGGAATTATACAGAATCTACCGGGAGAAAACCTTAGTTAGTGAGATTACAATAAGAGAAATTTTGGCAGGAGTTGAAGTAATTGAAAACTTCGAGCTGGGAAAGGTTGTAAACATCATACTTGATCCAAGCTTGGGTGGAGAGGAAGCCTATCTTAATAAACAACCCCACAATCGTCCGGGAGGGCCTTATTATATGGTCCCTACACATTGGAAAGAATGTCCGGGTGATGAGTTCTGCCGAATAAAAAAATTAATTAACAACATCCTGTCTAACCCCGAGCTATATACAGAACAAGCACAAGTCTTTGCCTATGCACAAACCTCCAACCAAGGGAAGTTGGATTTCAGCAATTTCGCTTTTACACAACTAAGTGAAAATGATCCTCCGATATCGCTTATAAAATCGAAAAATCAGATATCTCTAGCACAAGAATTCAAAACTACAGGAGAAATCATTATCTTTGACTTTTCCGAAGGGAAGAATCCTCACACTAAGGATTATTTGGTTAGCCAACTGGGAGCAAAAGTAGTGGATGGAACTAATTATAAAAGATACCAATTAAATAAAGAGAGCTTTTCGATTGTTCTTCCTTGAGAAATAAATTTTAGAGTCCATAAAGAATGCCGACGAATGCCATACAAACCAGCAATCATAAGCTTTCCTTCCCCAAAGCCGGCCTCATCCTTGAGAAAGTAGGGTCGGACCTTGCATTCGGAGTGAAAATATTCGGGAATGAAAGTAATAAATTCGACACCATAAGGGTCTGGACTGCTTCTCCCCAAGATGTATTCGGAATTATCGCCACTAGCAGCAATCGATATTCTACACAAATGAATATTCTGGAGATACAGTCCTTTCAACATAAACCCCATATAAAACTTACCGTCTTTATAAGCCCGGTTGAAGATATCCCCTCCTCTTTTAAGCTATACTTACTAAACGATAACTTCATGGAGCTGCCTGAGGCCGTTAAGAAAGAAGAAGGTGAAAACTTTATTTCAGATTACCTTAGATCTAAACCTGACATACAGTTAACTAAAGTGAATTTTGAGAAATACTTTTATAACAAAAATCAATATCGCTGGCTTAAGCCTGAATTATATAAATAGCCTCACGATATGTTTGAAGCTACCATTAGTTCTTAAAATGTATTAGTATTACTGTTGGATTTTTATTACGTTACTAATTTTGTCACAGAAACTTTATACACCCCTAATCTTGCTTCTCATATTCAGTTATGCGATCTTCGCTCCTATCTATATGAAAAGCATAGAATTAGTAATCTGCTTCCTAGTTCTGCTAATTCTACTTTCAGCTATTTCACGGAACTACGTTGACATCTTCATTGAAGGGCTTGTCTTATTAAACCTTATCTCTCATCAATTTCTCTATCCAGATCTAGTAGATTATAGACATATAGTTCAAACTAGCGCTTTCTCGGCGCTCTCTTTGCTGCATGTAACCCTGCTCATGGGGCCACTCTCAAAGTTTTCAAAGAGATTTGCCCCGTCTCTTAAGCATCGAAGACATATAGGAGTTTCGGTTTTTCTTCTTGGATTGATTCACTCCTTTTTCGTAATAGCAAATTATTATAAATTTGACCCTAAACTTATATATAGTATCGAAGCGAATCTTTTCGGTAGCACCACATTGTTGATTCTTACAGCTCTAGCGGGTACATCCACAAACTATTTCCAGTCGAAGGTTCCTGTCAGAATTTATAATCTTATCCATACAGGATTACTCGCCTCGTATATTTTATACATACTAATACTGAATATTCTTGGATTTACTCAACTAGTTACTTGGCAAATACTATCGCTTCTAGGAATCATACTTGTATGGTCTCTTATCCTTCCGTGGACTCTCCCTAGGAAATTATTCATTCGCGTAAATGGATGGAAGCAACTCCATTTTCTTGTATACCTTGCCTACTTTGCTTTGATAATTCATTCTTGGACAGGATACTTTCAATACGAGAAATTGGCTATGCAACTTACTTTCTGGGTACCCTTTGTGGTGGTTGCGGCAGTCCATATTGCAGGATGGACAAGAAAACTCCAAGCGAAGTCTAGGATGGCAGAACTAAATGCGAATCCTCCTTCACTCTCATAATTCCCCCCTTAACGATAATTGTTAGATGATAAACTATGATAACTACGTCCTTAAAATTCACCCAACTCGACCCTGTTAGCTACAGATCTCTGCTGGAAGATAAGAAAGGGACAATAATTGATACGCGGACTCCTTCTGAATATGCCGAATACCACCTTCCCCATGCCATAAATATCGACTTTTATTCGCTGGACTTGGATAGGCAGATTGATGTTCTTGATAGGGAATTGCCGTATTTCATATATTGTCGGACTGGCAGCAGGAGTTCAGTAATTCTTGAGATGATGAAGAAACAGGGATTTAAAGAAGTCTACGATCTTAAAGGTGGGATTATTGCATGGGAAGTCAGTAACTATCAAACATAGACTAAAATCCCACATTTTTCAAAATCGATACGCTTTAGAACAGGAATGACCCAGTCTTCTCTCTTCTTCTTGGTTCAGAGCTAAACAGGGATAGTGGCCAAGGGGATTCCTTACCTCACCTTATTATCCTGAAAATATTTGACTAATATCCTCCATCTCAGTTACTATCAATTGTCTAATCGGTGAAGTCAGGTGAAACTCCTGCACAGTGCCGCTACGGTATTTCAGCCTTCGCTGACAAGTCCGAGCCCGATCAGGAAATCCCGAGCAGGAAACTTATCCCACCTCTCGGAATATATTATTTGTTATGCACGTATCATGCGTAAAGTTTCCAGAGCAGTTCTGTACATTTTAGTTCTAATCGTTCTTCCTCTTACAACACTTACAGGGTGTACTTTCTTCGACAGATCCAAAGAGACAGAAACTACTGTACAACCTACATCGATAGCGACTGCACAGGTGGCACTTGAAGTGACAAATCAGCTAAACGAATCAACTACATACGAACTCAGTATCCCTCAAGGAGCAAACGTGTACGAGCTTCTCAACCAAGCCATGATAGACAATTCGAGTTTGACTGTAGAATTTGATGACTTTGAAATTGATGGCGATCTTGCATACTTCGTGTCTTCTATTAATGGCTATAACCCCTCACTGGAAAACAAATTCTGGTCTTTTTATGTTAACGACGAATTAAGCCAGGTAGGAATAATCGATTATTATCCGAAAACCGGGGACGAAGTTTCATTTAAAGTTGAAAGTGTTAATTAATAACTATGAAGAATCTCAAACTGGATATAGTAATTTTTTTCTCTCTACTAGCACTCATAATAGCAACTCGCATTCTATTTCATATTGGCCCAAACGTAGAATTCGTAACCATATCATCGTTAATTGGCGGCTACTTTTTTAGCTCCAAGAAACTTTCATTCCTACTCCCCTTGATGGCCATGGCCATGACTGAAGCAATTTTAGGAAACACTTCCATATTCATCTTTACATGGTCGGCATTTCTATTCACACCTATGATGGGAATGTTTTTGAAGTCTGAATTCATTAAAAATAAGCTTGAGAATATGCCTCTTTCTATCCGGCCTGCAATTCTTGGGCTAGGGGGGGCGGCTTTGTCAGTCGTGATATTTTACTTATGGACCAATTTTGGAGTTGTGGTCACGACAAATATGTACCCTGATACCATACAGGGGTTGATAAATAGCTATATTAATGCCCTTCCTTTTCTAAAAAACCAACTCGCCGGTAATATCCTTACTGCTCCTCTCTTGTTTACCCTCGTCTCTTGGGCATATGGGTTTAAAAGTGATCCACACTTTCATTATTCGGTGTCAAAAAGAGCGTAGGTTGAATAGGAAATAGTATTTACGGTATAATCCGAGTAATTAACTACTAGTTTCTTGGATTCTCTTATAGGCCCTATAAGCCCGGATCAAGTATTTCCCGCATTTCTCTCAACCTTTGAATTACAACGGAGGCCAACCTTCTCTCAACGCCGCCATCGTGAAGGAGGATGCCCTGAGCTTATTCACATATATGAGCAAGCGCCGGAGACTCATCCCTCCAATGATTGCCTAGAACGTGGAAGGTTACACATGACCTACCTTCCCGATACACCTTACGGTATATATGAATCCCTTCGGATTGCTGCGATCAGAGAACCTATGGATGCAACCGCCAGTCGAATAAAAGCTATCTCAAGTATCTCTAACGGAGGGAAATCTCAGCTGACACTCACCTTACAAATAGATGGCCTTGATTCAACTACGGGAGAAGTATTCTTGGGATATAATGAATTTATTTTTGAGTATACGGAACCGATAAGCCGATATCTTAAACATCCAGATGTTGTTTCCATTAATGGGAATAGCTACGAAGGCGTGGTAGGAGGAAGAGCAAGTAGTGCGATGACCCGGGGGAGGTTTGATATACACGGGCCAGAGTTGATCTCAGCGATGATAGAAAGGCGGATTCTCCCTGGAAACATTCTCGTAGATGGATATCTAAACACAACCGCTCTCCTGCATCATATACTCCTAGGTAGACATGCTACCGATTCGTGGTAACAACCTTTGTACCTAAAATCATATCGTAAACTGTCCTTCTATCTTGATCAAAGAACATAGGTATATAGGTTAAAAAGCTAATTGCATTATTGAGTAGAGCCGAGACAAACAGCCTCAAGGTAAGTAGACCTAATGTCAATTCCATGCCATCTATCCTCACAACCTTTATATTCATAAGTTGTTTCCCATATGTCTGGCCATTATGTTTGAATGGCCTGTAAACATAAAAGAAGAAATTTATAAGAAAAAGCAGGAACAATATAACTATAACCATTATTAATACAAAGAAAAAAGCTCTCAGGTCGAAAGCACTCTCAGTAGGAATAACCCCCGTACTTGTATTTCCTTTAAATATGATAAATGCCACGAAAACAACCGGGAGAAGGATCAAAACAACACTAACAGTAAAAGATATAAGCGAATCAACTAACGATGCCACAAATCTTTCAAGATAATCAGCATTCCTCATAATATTCCAAATAATAAATAAAATTATATAATCAAATTCTTCACCGTATCTTCACCCCTTGTTTTCTATACTTAGGACAATCTTTTAATTTTTAATATTTACATATATGGTTTAAAAAGCGAAATTAGTTTTCAAGGAAGATATTTAATATATTATTACAGAAAGTATGACAAAAAATAAATTAATTTTAATGGGCTCCACAGTAGCAATGGGAACAATGGTCGGGCTTGGAGCAATCACTGCCCCTGCACTCGCAGAGACAGAGGTAGATTACCCGCCAATAATCGACAACCTTGTGAGTAAATTCAATCTGAACCCTGAAGAAGTATCGCAAGTTTTTCAGGACACAAGGAAACACAATGAGGAAGAACGCCTTACACAGTTAGTCACTGACGGAAAAATAACTGAAGAACAGAAGACTTATATAGCCGAGCACCAGGAGGAAATGATGCAGAAACGAGAAGAACTAGAAGCACAAGGAAAAACGAAAGAGGAAATTCGCGAAGAAAT
>CAYVIR010000002.1:12654-13095 GCA_964451645.1 uncultured Candidatus Saccharibacteria bacterium
CAGAGACTGGCTCGAAGAACAAGATATAGATATGCCCTTTGGAGGCCACGGCATGAGAGGAGAAAGGATGGAGGGAGATATGGGAGAGAAGCCATTTGAATTATAAAGAATCCTGCCCAGCTCTCGATTAGGAGAGCTGGGCGTTGTAAAATATAGCAACTATGAAATTACTAATTATAGAAGACGAAGAGTTAATAGCTAGGCCTCTCAAATCGGCACTTATAAGTATGGGTTTTGCAGTCAACTGGGAGCAGGATGGCAAAGAGGGATTACGAACCGCCACTATTAATAGCTTCGATTGCATATTACTCGATCTAAACCTCCCTGGGATGGACGGGATTGCACTGGCAAAGAGGTTACGTGAAGAAAAGAATACCACCCCCATCATTATGGTCACGGCAAGGCACCAAATACCTGACAAACTGGTAGGCTTTAGTTCCG
>CAYVIR010000002.1:13105-13434 GCA_964451645.1 uncultured Candidatus Saccharibacteria bacterium
CGAAACCATTCAATTTAAAAGAGCTTGTAGCGAGGATCAAGGCAGTCGTACGACGAGCTAGCGAGAATAAGTCTTTACTCCTCTCTTTTGGCGAATATCAACTTGATCCTGAGAAAAATCTGATTATAAATAATAATAATGGGGAAGAAATAATTCTAACCACCAAAGAAACGTCTATGCTAGAATATCTCTCGAGAAATCTCAATAAACCCGTTTCCACCGAACAGTTACTTGAACACGTATGGGATGATGAAACAAACCCTTTCACCGATACCGTAAAAACACATATAAAGACATTGAGACAGAAGTTTGATCCGAAGAATGAACTA
>CAYVIR010000002.1:13444-15087 GCA_964451645.1 uncultured Candidatus Saccharibacteria bacterium
TATTAGTATCAAACAATGAAATTCCATAAAAGCATAACCTTCAAACTTACCTTTTGGTATGCACTTGTCACATTCGTAAGCAGTATTTTTGTACTCTTTGCGGTAAATTTTGTATATCTACGTTTTGTAAATAGAACCTTAGAAGATGTTCTGCCCCCACACATTAGGCAACAATTTCTGGAACTTGAGAGGGATAGCCAAGGGAATCTTCAATTTAGAGATATTCTCAAAGAGATACGTAACAACGATGTAAAACAGGTACAGAAAATTTCTTTGATAGTTATCACGGGAAATTTAATCATTGCAATGAGCGGTGGTTATCTACTTGCACAACAGATGCTGAAGCCGATAAAACATATCAATGGGGAGATTTCAGAAATTGAGGCTGGGAATCTTGATAAAAAGATAGACCTATCAGGGTCCGGCGATGAGATAGAAGAACTAATAGAGAATTTCAACAATATGACTGAACGGCTTTATAAATCCTTCAAAGAGCAAGGTGAATTCGTTGCAAATGCCGCCCATGAACTTAAGACCCCACTTGCCATCATGCAGACAAATGTGGAAACAGCCCTTCTGGATAGAAGCATACTCAAGGATAATCGCGACTACCTGCAGAATGTTATCAAAACAATCGAGCGAACAAACCAGCTCCTAGAGAACTTGCTACTTTTGAGCTCAATCCAGGCAAGGTCGTCTGACTTCAAAAAAACGAACATAAATGAACTTATCAAAGACACCATCAACGATATTAAATCGTTGACGAAAGAAAAACATATTAAAATTGTCTATAGCAACGATAAAGTTAAACCTGTATATTGCCATCCTGTTCTTCTATGCCGCGCAATCGGCAATATATTAGAAAATGCCATCAAGTACTCACCTGAGGGATCTTCTATCGAGGTAAACCTAACGTCCATCGAGTCTTATCTACTCATAAGCGTGATGGACGAAGGAGAAGGAATCCCTGAGCAACAAGTCGATAAAATTTTCGACCGGTTCTACAGAGTTGACAGCTCACGATCAAGGAAGACCGGCGGGTCTGGCCTCGGACTGGCCATTGTAAAAGAAATTGTCCACCTACACAAAGGAGAGGTCTGGGTAGAAAAGAATTCCGACAAAGGAAGTAAATTTGTAATCAAAATCCCACTTGTCGGGGTTCAGGGAGGGAGATAAGTCCTACCAAAGAATCTGGGGAAATAGTATCTCTATTCGTATAATACGGGCCATTTCCTATCTCCGTCATTTTAATATCACCGTCTATATCATATATATGAGCCAGTACACGCCATTCTTCCATATGCCAAAGTATACGCGACTGCAATTCTAATTTACCTACACTATAGAGGGGCAACTCATCGACCTCTACAAGGCCTGGGACAGGAGGTTGATCCATGATTTAAAATTCTATAAAGACAATACTACAACTTTCGATGATATATTTTCAACAGATAGTCTATTTTTTCTTCAACCGAATGCTATTTAGAACCACCGAAATAGAACTCACGGCCATTGCAATACTGGCAATAACTGGAGAAAGCAATATGCCGGTGGCGGGAAAAAGTATTCCTGCTGCAATCGGAATTGCGAGCACATTATAGCCGAATGCCCATAAAAGATTTTCTTTAATTATCCTTTTCGTA
>CAYVIR010000002.1:15097-15927 GCA_964451645.1 uncultured Candidatus Saccharibacteria bacterium
TTCGATATTACCCCCTAGTATTACGACATCACCGGAAGCAATAGCTATATCAGTGCCACTCCCCATCGCGATGCCAATATCCGCTTGCACAAGCGAGGGTGCGTCATTGATTCCGTCGCCTACCATTGCCACAACTTTTCTCTGATCCCCCTCTCCTTGCAGTTCACGGATCTTGTCTATTTTTTCTTTGGGGAGAACACCGGCTACTACATCAGTAATTCCGAGTTTATCTGCAATTGCCCGAGCCGTGACTTCTTGATCGCCACTTAACATGACTATTCGAATGCCCTTCTGCTTCAAGCCTTGGATTACCTCTTGTGCCTCATTTCGGATAGTGTCAGCCAATGCAAAAATTATAGAAATTTCCTTGCCAATCGACATGATTGAAACCGTGTTTCCTTGAATTCTAAGGCCACTTATCATGTCACTTTGTTCTCTCGATAATTCGATTCCGAACTTCTCTATCATTTTCTCATTCCCAATTATTACTTTCTTCCCGGCCACATTCCCTTCTACCCCTTGCCCTTCATAATTCTTAAAGCTCTTTACCTCCAATAATTCCATCCCCTCTACTTTTTCCCGGCCATACTTCACGATGGCCTTGGAAAGTGGGTGCTCAGAATTATCCTCCAGGGAGGCCGCTATAATTAGCAACTCTCTTTCCTTTAAAGAGGAGCCTAGTGCGAAGGCCTCTGTCACTTCAACCTCTCCTTTTGTCAGGGTCCCCGTCTTGTCAAAGACCATGGTGTCCGCCTTAGTGGCTAATTCCAAGACTGCGGCATCTTTAATTAGAATCCCCTTTTCAGCGGCCCTTCCGGAGGCCACCATTA
>CAYVIR010000003.1:0-10168 GCA_964451645.1 uncultured Candidatus Saccharibacteria bacterium
TTGCTTTCCCCTACACTATTCTCTACAACAAATTCATGGCAATAATCGCCTCCAAAATAGCCATTATCGGCTGGAACAATATCCACTTTTAATCCAATCCTCTCGAAAATTCTCGAATAGGCGTTCTTCATATTCTCATATTCACTCTTAAAGTCTTCATCCGAGACATGAAATGAGTAGGCATCTTTCATTATAAACTCACGTACTCTCATCAACCCTCCTCTAGCCCTCAACTCATCTCTAAACTTATATCCCATTTGGTATATATTGAATGGAAGGTCTTTATAAGTAACTTGAAATTTTCTCACCACATCCACAAACATTTCTTCTGCAGTCCCGCCTAACGCAAACTTTGCTCCTCTCCTGTCCTCTACGGTCATAAGCTCATATCCTCCCGATTTATCTCTATTTGTTTCCTCCCAAAGCTCAATCGGGTGAAGCACAGGTGCAGACATTTTTTGAGATCCTGCCTTATTCATCTCCTGCTCTACTATACCTACGATTTTATCAAATACTCTCTGTCCAAGTGGCAGAAGATAATATCGGCCTGCAGTCGATTCTCTTATAAAACCAGCCTGATAAAGAAGTTTATGAGAAATCTGGGACATATTCCTTTGTGGCTCTCTAACGGTTTTGCCAAAAAATTTTGAATAACGCATAGGAATGAACAATTTAAAAATTCAAAGTAAATGTGTTTACTTAGAATGGCAAATCGTCCGGATCAATTACTGATTCTGTGTTATCTGGCTCGAACTTCTTTGAACTTGAAGAAGAGTTACTCTGACTTTCATAGTCTCTCCCCTGTGAAGGCCCCTGTTCATATCTACTTATCAAACTAATAGTTTCAGCAACAATCTCAGTTTTGTAGTTCTTCTTCCCATCCTGATCGTCCCAAGTTCTGGTTGAGAGTCTACCGGAAATGTATAGCCTTGTACCCTTTCTCGCCCTTTGAGATAAATTCTCTGCTTGTCTTCCCCAGACCACCACATTGTGAAATGTCGTCTCCTCTTGCCATTCATCATTTGTTTGTGATTTATACCTTCTATTTGTTGCTACCCCAAACGATAAAACGGCGGTCCCCGATCCTGTAGTTCTAAGATTCAGATCGTTTGTAATATTCCCGATAATTTCTGCTCTATTTATATCAGTAAACATTATCTTCGATTAAAAAATTAATTATTAAACAATTATACTATCAGATAGTTACTCAGAACCACTATAAGAATTTATCAAATTAGTCTCAGCTCTTCCTTCTGCTTACGCTGATAAACTCTTGTTTTGAGTATATTATCCCATTCCGCAAATTCATCGTCTCTCGGCTTATTCTTTCTTAAAACTTTCTGTACAATTCTTACCTGAGAGGATGCTGTATCAACTACACTGACAATCTGAGCCTCTATCGTGGCAGGGACAATAGGCGAACCAAACTCTAACTCACCGTGATGAGAAAGGATAATATGTTTAATACAAACAATCTGTTCATTATCTAGAAAGCCACTTGATGTTCTGAGAAAGAACTCATATCCCAATGCAATGTGTCCTAATAAATAACCTTCTTTTGTTCTCTGTACAACGGTATCTTCTACTTTTAGCTCTTCAAGCTTCCCAATATCATGTAAAATTATTCCTAAGGTAACAATATCGAAGTTCACTTCCGGATAGTAACTCCCTAAAGTCCTAGACATATCAAGCATTTCCAGCACATGTTCCATGAGCCCTCCTCGAAATGAATGATGGACGTATTCTGCAGCAGGGACGGTTTTAAACTTTAGTACAAACTGGGCATCAGAAAAAATATGCTTAAGATAAGCTTTTATCTTGTCATCTTTAACATTATCAATATGCTCTTCTAATTTTGTGTATAGCTCATCCAGGTCAAAATCACTTCCTTCTATGTACTCATCTAAAGTGGCCTCGCTTACTTCGCCCACCCTGTCAATCTTCAGAGTGAGCCCGCCTCTATACTCATCTACAACTGCGTCTATTACCACAACTTTCCCGGGTTTTAGTGCACCTTTTTGTACTTGGGGGAAGCTATCTGACCATATATTCCCGCTGACAGAGCCAGTTTTGTCCACGAGAGTGACCTTATAGTATGGTTTCTTTGATTTTGTCTCTGTAAGTTGAACATCTTTTACAGCAAAAGTCTCTCCTCTTAAAGACATCCCCTTCTGTAAATCGCTTATATAGTATGTTTTCATAGAAATACATTAATTAATAGTATGGATTAAACACACTAGAATTTAGACTAAAGAGTGGAAATAGTCAATACGGAGTCTTTTAAGACATACCTAATTGCTTTTTCACGGCAGCGACAAGATCATCAGGCTCAGTTTCCGACTTTAATAAATACCCCGCAGCCCCAATCTTGATAGCTTTATCGACTGCTAGATCTCCACCTATGTTCGTAAGCATAACAACTTTTGCCTCACCGTACTTTTCAGGATACTTTTTTATTTCTTCTAAAATCGAGATGCCATCTTTGTCGGGCATCACAATATCCAATAATACTAAGTCATACTTGGCATTCACTAATCTCTCCAAGGCCACTAGTCCTCCTTCTGCACCATCTACTTCAAAACCTTCTTCGGTAAGTATGTCCTTGAATATTTCCAACGCATCAGGTTCATCTTCAATTACTAGGATTCTTCTTTTATCCTCAAACATTGTGAACTATTAACAACTAAATAAATAGTACATCTAATAAGAAAATATTTCCAACAAATTAAGTTTATACATTCAAGACAAAATTACTACCCCAAATAAAATAATAAACTAGCCAATATAAACATAGTATCGAAATCGAAAGCAATATCTGGAAAGTATGCTTTACTGCTCCTACAATATTGAATGTTAAGGTAGAAAATATAAGTTTTAACAATTTTACAAAAAGAGCGAGGATGTTGAAAGCTGTTGTACAGATAAGTGCCAGTAAGACGGCCTGTCTAATATCGGAAATATAAAAGTAATAAATGCCGGCAACTAAAATGGCCGGAGAAATAATGACATTCAGTATCAAAGTCACTATTTTCATATAGAAGTTGATAAAAACTTATAACTAAACGTTATAGCTTTTTCCAGGATTTGTAAATCAAAGTTTTCGTTTACGCCATGCATATTACAGTCCTCATTTGCCAAGGGGATCATAACAACAGGTGTCGTTAGAACTTTCACAAAGCTCACTACGATCGGAAGGGATCCGCCATTGTAGTCGTAGACTACTTCCTCCTTAAATACTTCCTGTAAAATCTTTTTTGCAGTGTTTGTATAGTTGTCGTTTCCACTAAGTGTTATACCAGGCATAAAGCCCTCATTATCATCAGGCCTTAGAAATCTACAATCAACATAGCTAGGTAAAAAATCTGTCACATAGCCTTTGAAAAGTTCTAAGACCTCTTCGGGATCTTGGTCAGGTACCAATCTTATATTAAATTTTATCGTGGCTTCTGACGGTATACTATTGCGATAGCCTTTCTCGGTATAACCCCCACTAAATCCTGTAATCTGAATTGTAGGCCTAGCCCCAATCTGAGAGAAATAGTTATTTCCTTCTTCGAGAAGCATCGCGCTACTTCCTGTTAGAGCCTCATATTCGTCTATACTTATATTTCTTTTCAGTAAATAATCCTGTATTTTCACGTCCGTTTTCACCTTTGTATAGAAACCTGGAATAGTAACCTTATTTTCATTATCATGAATACTCGCTATTAATTTCGCTGCCTCATGAATTGCATTGGGGACAGGACCTCCATACATCCCCGAATGCATTTCTCTGTCTGAAGTTTTCACCACGAGAGTGGTATTTACTACACCTCTTAACCCCATCTCTATAGTGGGCTTATTACCCGCCAGGGCCCCGTCAGAGATGAGGACAAAATCACTCTTCAACTCTTTTTCATATTCGAATATAAATCTCTCAATACTGGGAGAACCTGTTTCTTCATTTCCTTCTACCAGGAACTTTATATTGTACTTCAATGCATCTTTTTGAATAAGTTGGATTACCGTAGCGAGATGAACAAGCATCTGTCCTTTATTATCGACTACCCCTCGACCGTACAGTCGATTATTTTTCTCTGTTAGAGAGAAAGGATCCTCCCCCCATTCTGCCATGCTTGCAGGCTGAACATCGTAATGGCCATATATCAAAACTGTTGGATACTCTTTGTTAATTTCTAACTCTGCAAGAATAATTGGATTATCATATCCTTCAATGACGTTTATTTTAAACCCTCTTTGCCGGAAAGTACTTGTTAACCAAGCTAATGTTTTTCTTATGGGAAGAGGATCTGCCAGAGTCGAAATACTTCTAAATTCTATATACTCTTTAAGTAGATCAACGTAAATATTATATACTTCTTGGTTCATGGGGAAACCTTTACATTTTCCTAACATATCGACTTGCTATATCTTGCATTGACTGTCTTGGAGCAATCTCTCTGTTTGCTAATATGTAGGGGATGACTTCATTTGAAATCGTAGTATTATCTTTGATTGTAAATATCTTCCCACCATATTTAAGGATTGTCTTTTGATAGAACATGAATTGTTCCAACTCATACCTTGCCGATATCAATCTTTCTTGAATCTTTTCATCTAGGTATTTCTTTTGATCAAGAGTTAAATTAGAATAGTCTTCCCTGGACTTTACTCTTTGCTCAATTAATGCAAAATTCTCCAGGTCAACATGCAACATAATCGGCATAAAACCCGGTACTCTAACCATAAAATCAGCCAAGGATTCCAAAGTGATAGACAGCGTGATATTCTTATTTTGGTTATCTGCTAAATCTCTCCTTCTCCATCCGTAACGATAATTAAGAT
The DNA here is from genome assembly GCA_964451645.1 of uncultured Candidatus Saccharibacteria bacterium. Lineage (GTDB taxonomy): Bacteria > Patescibacteriota > Dojkabacteria > B142 > OLB20 > JAJTYI01. The sequence continues at coordinate 4,825 of CAYVIR010000003.1, forward strand.
GATTTAAAGTAAAGATAAAGTCATCTGACATCTGGTCGAATTCTTCTTTGCTAACAAAAACCACATTATTTTGACCAACCTCCTCGCTCCTTTGTTCTTTTCTATCTGTATACTTTGGCCAGGAATAAAATCCGTATTTATTCTGTAACTCCAGTTCTAAAAAAGTCCTACCTACCCCAGTAATTCCTACAAAAACAAACTTTTGTATCATTTATTCTATATAAAGATTAATTTGTGGTCTGTGAAGATTTGGCTTGATCAATTTTCTCTTGAATTGCATTTCTTAACTGTTCTTCCGGATTACTGCTCATAGTGACTCTCTTCCCATTTAATACGAACGTAGGGGTACTGGTATAATTTCTTTTCTCAGCTTCAGCTATATCGGCATCTACTCTTGCCTTTATGACATCGCTTTGAAGATCTGTCTCAAATTTCGTCATATCGAGGCCAAGATCGCTTGCGTATCTTAATAAGTCCTCATCAGTGAGAGCCTCCTGATTTTCAAATAAAATGTCGTAGTACTCTTCAAACTTCCCTTGTTCCCTTGCAGCTTCCGAAGCTAAAGCAGAGTTCATCGCATACTCATGTATGCTGACTAAAGGGAAATGCCTATATTTGAAATCTAATTCTTCCACGGTGAATTCACTTCGGATCTTTTCAACTACCGGATAATAAGCACCACAGGCAGGACATTCAAAGTCTGAGAATTCTTCCAAGAGAATAGGAAGCTCTACGGTTTCCTCCGTTTTATTACCTTTGACAAAGAAAATGACTCCCACGAACAATCCAACACCAATTATTATGGAAAAGATTAAGACAACAGTGGAGTTTATATTTTTCATGAATGAATAGATTGATAAAACCTATTTTATCAGGAATTGCCTTTTCGGACTATAATAATTGTTTATTTGTTATAATATTAGTTCATAAATTTTATGAACTCTACATGATAGGACCATACTTTGATCCACTATATTTCTTATTTGCATTGCCTGCGTTGGCACTGGGTGCGATTGCGCAGATACTTCTAAAGATATGGACATCAAGGTATCATGCTATCGTACCGGTAAGCGGCCTTAATGGGGCAGAGACGGTAGAAAAGATAGTAAAGGCTGAAGGCTTCCCGATAAGCTTCGATGTAACTGCACAAAATTTAGGCGATAATTATAATCCATTAAACAAAACTCTCACTTTATCTCACGAAATCGCACAAAGGTCTTCTATTACATCTGTAGGAATAGCTGCACATGAACTTGGACATGTAGAACAACATATGACTGGCAGTCTTTTAATTAAGATTAGAACTGTGATCCTCCCTGCAATAAATATCGGAACGAATATCGGATATTTTATGCTGATATTTGGGATAGTCTTGGGATTTGCTGATCTTGCATGGCTGGGAATCATATTATTCTCAGGAGCGACCTTCTTCAGCATCATAACTTTACCTATCGAAATTGATGCAAGTAGACGTGCTCTAAATATGCTCAAAAAAGAGAATATATTACTCCCCCAGGAATTCCCCGGAGCAAGGAGAGTATTATCTGCAGCCGCTCTTACATATGTTGCGGCTACTATACAGTCTGTAGGGACACTCCTATACTTTATCCTGCGAGTTCAAGGCATAGGGAAAAGAGATTAGAGGCATATTCATTTCTATTGACTAGCTTTCACAATGGTAAAATCAGAACATATATTCTCTCAGATTCTGATTAATAATGACTATTTAATCCTACAGTGGAAGGCTAATACAGACCGTTTGACAGACGATATGTTTAAGTCAGAAGCTGTTAAATTTAGAGAAGTTGTAGAAAAATGTAAACCGTCCGGCATCATCGTAGATATGCGCCAATTTCGATTTAAATTGAAGCCCGAATTGATCATGTGGCGTAATGAAAATATAATTCCCGTTTACAACCAGATCAATCTTAAAAAGTTCGCTTTCATCAGTCATCAGCAAAGCGTATCTCAATCTAATCCTGAGAATACTTTTGAAACTAGAACTTTTACAGATATGAAGCAGGCTAAAGTCTGGATAAAAGCATCGCCTTGACTTATATACTGAGGGCTACGGGCGAGTGGCCAAGCCCTACATGAGAAGACTCTCTCCAGTCATTATCGTAGGCTTTTTGATGTGCATTAAATCCAAAACAGTGGGCGCGATGTCTGAGAGGCTTTCTGATCTTTTTAGTTTCCCTTTGAAATCCGTTACCAATATAAAAGGCACCTTTGACAATGTATGTTGTGTATGAGGTTGGTTATTGGCATAGTCCCACATTATATCCGAATTTCCATGATCAGCCGTGATAATAAGTGCATACTCATCTAATTTTTTCTCGATGGCCTCGTATATTTTCCCAAGACAGTGATCAACTGATTCTGCTGATACAACCGCCGCTTCGTATTTGCCAGTATGCCCGACCATATCCGGGCTACTGAAATTTGCAATTATAAAGTCGTATTTATTATGTTCAATACCATCTATGATTTTATCTGCTATTTGAAAATTCCTCATACTTGGTTCAAACTGATAACGTGGTTTTACAAAGCGATTGGATTCAAACATTTTCCACTCTTCCATTGGAAGTTCTCTCTCCCTTTCTCCATTGAGAAAGTATGTCAGATGGGGAAATTTTTCCGTCTCAGTGACATGCAGTTGAGTTAAATTTTCGTTAGATATGACTTCAGCAAGTGTAGAATCCAACTTTTCTCTTGGGAAAGCGATTCTCACATCCTCAAATTCCTCACTGGCCTTTACAAATGAACAGACCATAAGTCCGGAAATATTTTCCCCCAATATTCTTTTAATTAACTGATACTGCCGATCAGTTCGATAGTGAAAGCATATTAGCGCATCGCTTTTACTCAATTTCCCTTCATTTGTGAACACATATTGTTCAAAATATTCGTCCGTAATATTTCGGTTGTATTCCAAGTTCATTGCAGACTGCCAATCTTGGAGTTCATTCCCTTCAGCTTTGTGAATTAGATCGAAAGCCTTATCTGTCCTTGCCCAATCTCTGTCTCTATCTAAATAAACTCTCCCCTGAAGACTGGCGAGTTTAAGTGATAGTTTAGGATATTTCTTAATCTCGTTATCCAGAAGTTTAAAATATCTTTCCAGAGACTTCGGGGGAACATCTCGCCCATCTGCGAAAGCATGAATGAAAATATTTTGTTTGAATTCCTGACGGGAGAGAAGTTCAAAGATAGCAAATAGATGATCGATATGGCTGTGAACTCCACCATCGCTTATAATTCCAGTAATATGGAGATTTGAATTATTTTTTTCTACATGACTTACTGTCTCTAATAATGCATTATTAACGAAAAAATTGCCCAGGCTTATTGCACGATTTATTTTCGGTAATTCCTGCCAGATAATCCTACCTGACCCTATGGTCAGATGATTAATTTCTGAAGTGCCAAATTGACCTTCTGGTAGTCCTACAAATTCTCCATCAGACCTAAGTGATGTATTTGGATATTCTCTAATTAACCTATCATAATTTGGAGTATAGGCATTATCTATAGCATTGAATTTATCAGGCGGGGCAATACCCCAACCATCCATAATTACCAACACAACTTTTTTCTTTTTAAGTTTCTCTTTTGTCATACTGTCAAATTAATCCTTCGGAAATTCTAAGAAGCTCATTGTATTTTGCCGTGCGTTCTCCTCTGCTTGGAGCACCTGTCTTAATTTGCCCACAACCAGTACCAACTGCTAGGTGAGATATGGTGATATCTTCCGTTTCTCCACTTCTGTGAGAAACGACATTATTCCATCCATTCTTTTCTACAAGAGTCATGGCTTTAAGAGTCTCGGTCAGCGTTCCAATTTGATTCAACTTAACCAGTAAGGCGTTGCAAGACTTCTCTGTAATTGCTCTCTCAATTCGAGAAATGTTTGTAACTAAAATATCATCTCCCACAATTTGTAAATTACTTCCGTGTAACGCCGTAAACTTCGACCATGACTCCCAATCGTCCTCACTAAAAGTATCTTCAATACTTTTCAGTGGGTACTTTTTCACCCACTCTGATAAGGTATCCATCCATTCCTGCTTTGAAAGTTCTCTATTCTCAGTTTTGAGAGTATATTTGCCACTTTCGGCGTTATAGAATTCACTAGAAGCTACATCTAATGCGAAAAACACATTTCCTCCTAGCTTATACCCTGCATTTGAAATAGCCTCCGAGAGTATTTCGAACACTTTTTCATTACTATCAAAGCCAGGAGCATATCCGCCTTCATTTCCCACATTTACTGATAAGCCTCTTTCTTTCAAGATCTTTCCCAGGTGACCAAATATCTCCATACCTCCTCTTAGTCTCTCTTCATAGTTATCCGCCTCTACTATGACCATGAATTCCTGTATATCCGTGGACCAATTAGCATGTTTACCACCGTTCATGATATTGAACATAGGACTGGGCATGGATAGTTTATTTCGATCGTACAGTTCGGCTACATACAAATACAATGGCAGTTTGCGTGCCACTGCTTGAGCTTTTGCAAATGCTAACGACACTCCCAAAATCGCATTGGCTCCAAGATTCGATTTATCCTTACTTCCGTCTAGCTCGATCATCAATTCATCTAGAGCTTCCTGTTCGATATTGTCTTTGCCTGCTAAAGCAGGAGCAATTTGCTCCTCTACATTCTTAATGGCCATACTGACTCCTTTTCCCAAATATTTTGACTTATCTCCATCTCTCAACTCCAATGCCTCATGAGTTCCCGTTGATGCTCCACTTGGGACAGCAGCTCTACCCATTGCGTCATCATCAAGCCATAAGTCAACCTCAACTGTAGGTTCCCCTCGGGAATCAAGGATCTGCCTCGCCTTTATTTGAGTAATCTTTGACATACTGAATTAGTAATAAATTGAAGTGAATATTATATCCCCAATAATGATCGATTGTACACAGAAATTTCTTGAAAATCGTCGCTTATCTATAAAGCATTAATGGCGTTATCTAGTTGTATAGATAGAGAAGTAGGATTTAAGTCCAAATCCACCAAGTGCATTGTCAGAAGCTCCAGGGCTGTTTCGCATAAATCAAAAGCAATTAATCTAAAGTTAGAAGCATCTGCTGTTTGTAATTGCTGAATTAAGAGATGATAGTCTGATAATTCCTGAGGATACCTACTATCATAGGCCACTACGAGATTAGTTGTAGGGAACAAATTATCTCCGAGATAGATACCCCTCTCATTAACTTGACGAACAAAATTAGATCCTTCTTCAATATTCACATCAAGATAAGCAGTTCCTAAATTCCTTTCTCGCAAACACCACCTTGTACCCACTGCTGGAACGACCTCAAGCCCTAAAGC
>CAYVIR010000003.1:10178-15271 GCA_964451645.1 uncultured Candidatus Saccharibacteria bacterium
GCATAGGCTGTTTTTGAAAGATATCCTGAACGATCAACTCCTGCATGGCACATAAAACTTGTCGGGCCACTCAGTGAATATAAAGTGGTCTCCAAAAGTGGCCTGCATCTTTCTCTCCAGGCATATACATCCAATACTACTTCCTCAGCAATTCTTTGACGCCACCCCCCTCCTTGATAGTATCCATCCTGAAGTTCAGAAATAAACAACGCATTAAACTGCGGCCTTGCAATTCTTAAGGATGATTCAGGACCCATTAATATTTAATAAAATTCTAATTATGTAGATATCTTTGCGAAAGCTTTTTGTAAAATCTGGATCTTAGAGCAACAATTGTCATAATAAGACCAATCAAGCCGGTCAAGGTAAAAACCAGACTAATCCCTCTTGCCGGTCCTGTACCGTACCATCTCCCGATTAATCTTACACCTTCTCCAGTTGTCATGAACGGAATGAAGAAAAATTGTGCGATCGGTCCTATAAGAAAGGAAGTGAGCGGAGATGCCGCCTGTTCTATGCTCTGTGCTACGCCGAAAACACGACCTTGTCTATCTTCTGCAACTACTTTTTGAATAATTGTATGTTCAGCGGCCTCTATAAAAGGCACCACGGCAAGATAGATAAACATACCTGTCATTAGGAGAATAATAGAAGGCTGAACAGTAAAGATCGAAGATATAGTCCAAATAATGATATTAGCTGTAAATAAGGACCGGAGAGGATTTTTCCCAAGACCTTTTTTTGCGATGATTAAGCCTCCGAAAATAAATGCCGTGCTCAAGACACCCCAAAGTAAACCCCACGCTTGGACAGAAACCAGCGAAAGTCCATATGCGTCCATAAGAGACATATATACTCCTCCAAGGAAATTATTAATCGTTGTGAAAAGGATGAGAGAGGCTAGTCCCGGAATGGATCCGATTATTTTCAAAGTTCCTCTAATATCTATTTTTAAAGGGTTTTCCCCATGAGGTTGTATAGAAGCGGGAACTTTCTCCACGATAGGGACAAAGGCAAGATGAAGTATTGAGAAGAAAGTGACAATTATGGCCACTACTAATATCAAATACATTCCTGAATGGGCAACCATAAGGCCACTTATAACTGAAACTATTAAAAATACAATGCCGGTAGTAGTGCCTACAAGGCCATTCGCTTTATCACGACGATCTTCTGGGATCATAAGTGTCACTAGCGTAGGGATGGCAATCGAACGTATATTTCCCGCAATCACCCCCACAAGCAGAATACTTATGAATCCCCATAGGATAGGACTCGATACATCAGCGAAGACTTGTTTGGGAGATATTAGATAGACCATGAAGCCAATTCCATATACAACAATGGAAATTAAGCTCGAAATGAGCATCAGGCTTTTCTTTTTATGATGGTCAACCAGACTTCCGAACCAGAATCCTGTAATAGCAACAGTGGCCAGATATAATCCGGAAGTTACCGACGTCACTATGACCGCCTTTGTCTGGAGGTAAATGAAAAATACTAAGCCAAACCAGACAGTCATATTGACAAGATTTGCAAGCAAGGTGTTACCAAGCAAGAAGTAGAAGCTTTTAACTTTTTGTTCTGTTTTCATTATTTTCTGAATTTAATTAATTAGCACACAAGATCAAAGTTTGTATATTATACAGATCTCAATAATCTATTTACAGAAGAAAAGACCCACAATAAGTGGGTCTTTTTATTATTCGCTAATACAAAACTTATATATTCTCATCTTGGCTAATGTCTTCACCTCCCTCTATATCAACACGTGCCTCATCAGATTCGCCGGAACGATTTTCCCAGGTCCTTCGGAAGGTTGTATTAGACGGATCATAGAGCAAATTCCGAATAAGCTTTACACTCCCAGGACGTAGATCTAAAGGATCTCCAAGAAATGACGGCTCCGTATTTGTATTTTGACATACATCAATATCGCTCATATCGCTTTAACCCAATTGATACAATGGAAATGATACATATCCATTAGAACACGCAGAGTGTTTATATTTTCAAGAAGCAACGACTATCACACCTCCAATTTAACCCATTGCCTAAGAAACTTTCTCAGATAATTTTCTTTATTACTTATATCTTCCAAAGAGTAGAACGTTATAGTGCCTCGGATATTTGAATTCCATTCGACTAGTCCATATCTGTCTTCGAGGATAGGTGGAGCTTTCTTATCTTCTTTTCTGCTCGTACCCATATGTACTACAATCTTGATCTTACCTTCCTTATTCAGAAGGTTAAAAGTGATTCTATCCACACCTTTATAATTGTAGTTAGGAGCATTCCACTTAATATTTTCTTCTAGTTCAAGTCCTAAGTTCAAGATTATCTCTCTTAAATTCTCAACTTGGGCTTTCTTTTCTGCATTGAGATCGTTAAAGAAGTCTGGGATTGTTTTGTACTTCTTCATTTGTTTAAATTGACGGAAACTGGCGGTTACCCATCTTTATCGCCCTTTGAAAGACGGGCATCCTACGATACCTATCTTCACACATATTAGTTGAGATAGACGGAGCAGCGCAAGGCCGTTCCCAACAACCTTGAAAACTTGAAAATTCGGAGGCAAAAAGAATATTTTGTAAAACAAAATCTAATCTTTTTGCACTCACACCAGAGTATTTGTTCGTAAACTCACAAACTCTGGCGGAGAGGACAGGATTCGAACCTGCGGTGCCTTGCGACACACAGTCTTTCCAGGACTGCACATTAGACCGCTCTGTCACCTCTCCAAAAAAAATTATTGTCTTTCTCCCTTACGTTTATCTTACAAGCACACTAATCCGTTCATGTGTTAATTCCTATCGTTCCTCCTTCAGATTTTAACATTATTGTTAAATCCATACGAGTAGACTAACGAAAATTTGATAACACTAGTTGAATTACTACGAAAGGAAATATAATTGCCTTTTACCTTACCCGCTTGATATATAACAGATTTCACTATATATCGACATAAAACATCCGTATACCATGGCGTGTACTGGATAGACTAATCAAATCATGCTGTTCTGCCAAACGTGATTTCTACAACGCAACTTTTCATATTGTGACAAAATCATCAGAAAGTTCATCGCTATAATAAGAATTGATATTCATAAACACACATCTAGCTCTATGTAATTCGACAAATATTAATTAAAAGAAGTGCTTTCCATAAATTTCCCATGTTTCTTTTATACAATTTTCCTATGAAAAATCTATTACATTTTAAACCCACCAAATACAAAATTATCCGACTGGGAATAGCCAGTTACTTTATTATAAGTGCTGCTTTTATTTCCCTAATTTTGTATAACCTTGGCAGTCAAAGACTTGTAACTTATGGTATGGAAATTGGGAAAGATAGGATTATCGATTCCATCACCACCCAACTGGAAAGAGATCCCTGCTATCCTATTGAAGTTTATAAAGGGCAAAAGACATATACTCTCAAAAATTCTGCCTGCTCCAGCACGCAATGAGTGGGATATCTTATTTATAATTCATTATTTTATTCTATGTAACTACAGTATTTATGCAGGAGAAGAAGCCGAAAGTAGACCCGCATATTTCAGCCCGACTAGATAACAAGAATATTATTCCTATCGTTTTTTTAGTAGATCAGTTGTGAACCTAAAAGAGTGAAGAAATCATATTTATTCAATATTACCTCAGGATGGGGAGCCACTAGCCTTGCTTCTAAGGCCTCCGACAAGGATTGGAGAGTGAATATTTGGAAGTCATATCTATATCTCATCCTTATGTAAAGTCCTCCTTTGAGTCATTGTGACATTCTTCGGCAAGGAGTTATGGAGTTATTAAGATATCCGAAAGGCAAATATCATAATTGAGTAACTACCTAAGTACTCCCTGGGGGAAGGTATACAAATATTTGAAGAATATTTAGGAGCAACATACACCAATCACAGGAGCAATCCTTATATAGCTCTATTAATGTATTACAATATCGTTGATCAATACTTCTTCCAAAGGCCGATCTGAATTATCAGTAGAGACATTTACAATCTTCTCTACTACCTCCATCCCTTCGATAACTTTTCCAAAGACTGGATGTTTACTATCGAGATAATTATTGTCTACAACATTAATAAAAAACTGACTTCCTCCTGTATTTGGCCCTGAGTTAGCCATAGAGATGGTGCCTCGTACGTTTGCGTTATTAGAAGTAAACTCATCTGGAATACTATATCCCGGGCCACCTACGCCAGTTCCTTCCGGATCTCCTCCCTGTATCATAAACTCTGGAATGACCCGATGAAATATTACTCCATCGTAGAAATCTTCCTTTGCAAGTTTTAAGAAATTGTTTGCCGTAATCGGCATTGTTTCATTAAATAATTCAATTTTAATATCACCCTTATTTGTTTTAAGAGTAATCGCTGTATTTGGGCTTGGTGTAGAGTTTATCATAGGATCTGTTGTTTGATTTGAAGTAGTATCACTTTGAATATTATTGTCATCCTGATTACTCCCCGAATTCATACAACCGGAAAGGACAATAATTAAAGCAAATGTGATTATAAATAAAGCTACATTTTTCATAAAGTTAATAATTTCAGGACTTCAAGATTAACATTATTTATGAAAACTTATCAAGCAAAAAACCCGACCTCCGCTTTCGCATGAGGTCGGGACAACTGTTCCATAAGCCGGATTCTGTATCCTTGCATTTTCTGCAATTCAGACAGTCATTTATCTTCGCCCCCGCCCTCAAGATACAAAAAATAACTAAAGTATCTTGAGGGCGGGGTTGCTCTGAGTAGGGGTTGCATAGCTCACAATTATCACTAATTGTGACGGTGGTCTCTTAAACCACCTTTTCACTTTGACCCCACCCTCTTACCCTTGAAAAGAGTAGTAATTTCTTTTCTGAGCATGAGGGTGGGGCTACCGTTTTCTGTTGCCCTTTTCTCCATAAGTTCGCACCCATCCCCGCCCCCATCGGCGCTTCTGCGGGATGGGGGCGGGGTACTCACCCCGTTTAAAAACGGAACAGAAATAGAGTCCGGACTTTCCTCATCCCACAAAGTAGGACGCGACCGTCTAGAACAGTGATAAATTATAGCATAGGATCAATATGA
>CAYVIR010000004.1:0-514 GCA_964451645.1 uncultured Candidatus Saccharibacteria bacterium
TTTAACGTTTATAAATAAAAAAATGATAGAACAAATAAAAAACGGCAGCTATGAAAAAGAAGAATTAATTAATAAAAATAAAACAATTAAAAATTATAAAACCGGTAAGTAAAAAAAAATTTAAGCTTAAAAAAAAGAGGATTGAAGAAGTTTGAATTCTTCGGTTTGCCTAAGCTTATAAAGCTGATATTACTTTGTTGTTTGACATCCAATTCACGCAAATTAGACTTTAGATCTCTAAAGCCAAACAGAATCCATTCATGTTCTCCATCCTGGATAATTCTGCTTATAGTTTGGCGGGCATATGTCCCAATTCCTCTATGTGAATATTGATCAAACAAAAAAGTGATATCTATACCAATTTTCATATATTTACTCCCGATGATGGTAATTATACTAAAAATAAAGCAAGATCAGAACATTATGTGTGTTTTGGGGATATCTATTTTCACTAATTTGTGACTCGGGGAACTAGTCGCTATCTAATATTTCTTGCCTTAACTTATCATACATA
>CAYVIR010000004.1:524-5172 GCA_964451645.1 uncultured Candidatus Saccharibacteria bacterium
CTGCTATACTCATATTTAAAGAGTTAACCTTTCCTTTCAAAGGGATCTTTACCACAGATGTGCATTTTGAGGTTATCTCCTCGCTCAGCGATCGATCCTCACCTCCAATTATAAACATCACTGATCCACTCAGGTCTTCAGTGAAGTAGTCGTTTGTCCCACTGACTTCAATACCAATCACTTTCACCCCGGAGTCTTTGCAGATTTTAATAGCATTGAATAAGCTCTCGTGAATTATCATTACGTTCTCGCTGGCACCCATAGAAGCTCTTATTACTTGTGGGGTTAATTTCGTCTTGGGCGATAAGATGACCGCATTTGCCCCCACACACTCCGACGTTCTTATGATAGAGCCTATGTTATATTCATTAAAGGATTCTCGTATATAAATGAGGTGTAAATTGTCGGACTGGCTCACAATCTCTTTCAAATTATGAGCCGGCAAAGACCCCCGCACTGCAATAACTCCCTGATGTTTCCCGGTATCTGAGATTTTGGTGAGAAATTCACCCTTAACGAACCTGATTTTAATTTTATACTTCTTTGCAAGTTTGACTATGTCGAACATCTTCTCATCCTTCTTCACCCGATCCCTAATAAATACCTCCCGGATATACTTCGGGTTAGATCTTAAACTCTCCAGTACAGGATTTCTGCCTTCAATATTCATTGATTTTTAAAACAAATTTTTAGTCAAACCTATTTTTAATTTTATCTCTTCAAGGTTTTTCATGGCTACAATATTTGCCTTGTCTCTTCCATTTTGAAGGATCGTCTTTATCTTTTCAGGGTTGTTTTCCAATTCTTTCCTATATTCTTTAGCTTTAGAAAAAAATTTAGTATGCGCAATAAGGAGTTTCTCTTTCACTTCTACATCCCCTACTTCCCCAACTGTATACCTACTTTTTAAATCCTCAACCTCTTCTCTGTCTTCGTTAAGTAAATCATGGTATAGAAAAACCGGATTACCTTCTACTTTCCCTGGATCTGTGGCCTTTATTCTTGAAGGGTCGGTATAGCAACTCATTATTTGTTTTCGAATTATAGATTCCTCATCAAATATTCCAATTACATTTCCAAGGCTTTTGCTCATCTTTCTTCTTCCATCTGTTCCCACTACCTTGGCCACTGATTTATTTCTATTGATCAGTGCTTCCGGGACTTTCAAACACTCTTGCCCATACTGATGGTTGAAGTTCAACGCAATATCCCTTGCAAGCTCAATATGCTGCCTTTGGTCTTCCCCTACAGGAATACCTTCCGGCCTATAGATGAGGATGTCAGCCGCCATGAGTACGGGATAATTAAAAAGTCCCATATTAATTGTTTCTGCAGATTCACTTGACTGAAGTTTATCTTTGAAGGCATGCATTCTCTTCATCTGGCCATAAGAAATCAGGTTTGAAAGAATAATTGCAAGTTCACTGTGTGCAGGAACTTCGGACTGTCTGAAGAAAGTGATTCTGTCCGGGTCTAAACCAAGTGCCAGATAATCTAGAATGACATTTCTAATATTCTTCTCAAGTTGCTCTCTGTTCTGAACCGTCGTCAAAGCATGCAAGTCTGCGACGAAATAATACGCTTCTTCAACTTCATTCTGAAGTAAAAGATGCGGCTGTATGGCACCAAAATAATTACCAATATGTAATTTATTCCCGCTAGGAGTTATGCCGGATACTACCACTTCTATCTTCTTTTTATCTCCATCTGTCATGATTAGAAAATAATTCATCTCACAGGTAATCTTATCATACATGTTGGCAAAATGGGATCCTTTGCATAGATCTGACTTATCATGGCGCTTAAGAGCCTTTCAATCTAATCCTGGTTTTCGTAGAATCCCCCCCCCCGGGGGGATACACAAAGGATAGAATAAATTAGAACTTCACTCTCCTATTGGTTTCATAAAGCTACCCCTCCCTCATTGCAAATACTTGGCTTCAGTATAGGTAAGCTCTGATACATCTATCCCACAACCATATCCGATCAGACCGTTAACAATATATTCTATGTCATGAACGCCATTGGGAGCAATTGTCATCAAGGAGTCAAAAAAGATTTTTCTTACCTCCATCCCCGCAGGGCTGTTTACCTTTACTACGAAATCAGGAAGATAAGGGCCGGCTATAAGTGCACCATAATTTATCAATTCATTAGGAATCACTCTTTCCGCTAACAAAACTCCAGTTAGCTCATCTCTCCTCACCACATAATTACCTTTCCCCCCTGTGTTAAATGCTAGACCAGTATCTGGAGTCCCCCAGCTATAGTTCTTGACAACAACCAGGCCTGATGTCACGCCGAAATCTTCAATACCTCCTGTATTTGGATTGAAGAAGTAAAGCGGCTCCTCATAACCTTCAAATACTTGTATGGGATCAAGTATAAAATCCGGAGGATAAGTGGAAGTATAAGAACTATAATAATCGATTAACTCTTCTCTGCATTTTGCTACAGCGAGAGCACAAAGGGATAAAAATCCTGTTTTACTGCACTGATCCTTAGATGTTCTTCCAAAAATAGACGGCCTTTCTGCTGCTCGATTTAAGAGGAATTCCAAATTGACTGTTGGTCCAAATCGCAAAGAAACATCTCGCTTCTTTTGATCCTGTACGTATACTTCGAATGACTCTTCCATTGTATGAATAATACCGTGATTCTACCAAACTGGCATAGTATTTCCTAGCTATAAAAAATATAATATCGGGACACTTAATTCTCTTTTGTTTTTTGGTGGCAAGTATATATCCGTGATATAATGATACAAGCATTTACTTTTGATTACCTTGGAAGATCTAAGCAATTTGTGTGAAGATTTCGGCCACGAAGGGCCCTTGGCTCTTTGGGGGGCAATGATCAGTGAGCCATGGCTTACCAAAGACGTTATGGAATATATTTTCACGCTGTGTGCCGAGGAGATCACACAGAAGGAAGGAGAAGAGGAACTTCGAGGCATAATGCTAATGTATCTATCAAAAGTAATCCCATACGACATCGCATTGGTGGAATTTCTACCGGATGAGGATGGTTTCGAAGATGAGGAAGGTCTAAAATTTCCCTCTGTCTCGTTCCCTACTGAAAATGGCCAGGTTCACCCTACAATTATCTTCACATATGAAGACTTTCGACGTCTGATTAGTGGAGGTCCAGAACATGTAGCGACGGTGAATAGATTCTTATACATGAATTATCGATTGCTATCCCAACAGGGCACCGTATTTATAAATAATGATGGAAGTATAGGCGGCTTTGATCTAGTTACCTTCCTAGGAATGAACAGAATAGTGGGAGAAACATTACTCTCCCTTAATGTAACGCCCGAACGTTACTTACAAGAAGCAATTAATGGGCTGGATGGAAGTCAGAAGACTTATTTCCTGACAGTACTCCTAGACACTGAGGAATCTTCTCGTGCCCCACACTATGGACCATGGGGACTGAATTAAATTAACTGCTATACTTACCCATTAACTCGCGGCTAACGATCCTCAAGACTTGCTTCAACATGTCCAAAGATTCCCTGAAGAACTTCCTGCTTTTGGTATCAGAAACATCTTCATCTTTCCAATCGACCTTCACTTCTTTTATTTTCCAACCTCTGCGCTCTATGAGATAAAGGAGCTCAACATCGAAGGCCGAAACCGACCAACCATCAACACTTTTTGTACGCAATACACTGAGAAGCGGAAATATCTCTTTTAGTACATAACCACGAAATAGTTTAAATCCACATTGCGTATCTTCAATCGATTTCAGTATCAAGGTTTTCCTAAATGTGCTAAACATCCACCCGGAAATTTTCCTCAGAATGGACGCTGAATTACGTTTCGTGCCTCTTGACCCGATAACCGCCTCATATTCACCGATATGCTTAAGGAGCTTTGTAATTTCCGACATAGGCGTGGATTGGTCCATATCGGAAAAAAGAATATTCTGACCATTGGCATTCTCCAACCCCTTCAATATTGCATGTGGCTTCCCTCCGTGGGATGCCTCTATGATCTTAATATTGTCCTTATCGCCATACTCTTCACGAACGAATTTCAGACTTCCGTCGGTAGAGCCATCATCGACAATTATTACCTCATAGCCTAACCCCAAGGTAGCAAGAGATTTAAAAACCTCGTGCAATAAGCCCTTCTTCAAGTTAGATAGTTCATTGTATTGAGGAATGATTACCGAGAGATCCATCGACATTTAATTCTTAGCATATATTAAATAATTTCTGTATTCGTCAATCAAAGTAAACTTCTCTTCGAAATCGTGAAAAAAACCTTCCAAAGCCACAGGAGAATTATCATCCACTATAACTAATTCTGCCTGATCTCTATGAAGCAAAGCTTCCTTTAATTTATCCTCTGTAAAAGTAAGATGGTACCAGACTAAATACTTATTAGTAAAATTAGCATCTATTTGTGTAAAAATCCATGACTCCTCACCGTAATAGTAGTATGTTGTTTGCGGATAATTTTCATTAAAATAATTATAAAACTCCCTTTTGGTAGAGTTACTCACATGATTCCTCCAGAAGTAACTCTTAGTAGAATGGTCATCAAGAATCGCATACCTTAAAAAGTCACTGTAATACCGGATGTATGGCTCAACTCGGTCGAACTTTATTATACTTGGCTGCGGACGAAAAAAGATA
>CAYVIR010000004.1:5182-12540 GCA_964451645.1 uncultured Candidatus Saccharibacteria bacterium
ACCCACCCAGGGGGATGGCAATTAAGACCATGGCCAGGGCGATCGTGGCCAGCAGCATGCCTGTGCGCCAGGGGTTTGTGCCGGCATGTTGACCCCAGCTATAGCCAATGCCAAAAAGGACGAAAAAAGATACCACATAAGAACAAGAATGTTACTATTGTCAGAACTTTGGTAGTACGCTTGAGTCTTTCAACATTTAATAAAACACTTCCACTTAATGTGACAATAGGCAGTAATTGTATGGCATAGTGAGGGTAGGGCCTTCCCGAGAGAGTGACAAGAAAAAGTGACGAGACCATATTAATCGTCAATATAAAAGCACTTCGTCTAAACCTGCCCTTTTTCAATAGGTAGAGAGCTATACAAACAACCGAGAATATAACAATGGCTTTCAAGAAGGTATTATTATTCCCCCCCCCGACATACAAAAAGTTCGTGACAAATGCTGCATCTACAAACTCATTAAGTGATCCAGAATAAAGCAAAAAGAGGATATATATTGAAACTAAGGAGAGGAAATATAGAAACACCTTTAAGTAATATTTAAACTCCTGATTAATCCTTCCCTTAAAGAGGTCAAAAAGAAACGAGGCTCCAATAACTGCAATGGCCTCTGCAAAACTCTGTGGCTTGATTAAGAATGTTAACACTAGAAAACCAGCTACAGCCAAAGGCCTTCTGGAAGATAGCGTCAAATATACAATAGCCAAATTCAAAGGGATAAAGAATACCTCAGCATTGGCGATATTCCCCTCGAATATTGGAGTAGAAAGTAAAAGAGAAAAAATGAACAGGGCTGTAATTCTCAGTTTCTTCTTGATTTCTTGGTGAATCAATATCTTATCTACGAATATGATCGAGACTATCCCTGACAATATACTTAGGATCTTTACAAGAGGATATCCTGTATCCCAACCAAACATGCCCCCAATCAGATAGATCCATACCAATAGTGGTGGCTTATGATCCCACACTTGGGAATACAATTGTCGGCCTCGAAGGATACCTTCAGCCTGTGTGGCATAGAGCCCTTCATCACCATACCAAAATCCTTCAAACAACGACGGTACTCGGAGGAGGATGAATAATAATATTGCCAATAATAAGTATTTACTGTATTTATTCAAATTATTAGTATTTAATAAGGACCTAATTATATCTACTAGTGTAAATAAAAATAAGTATTAGGTAATAATTCGCTAAAAAGAAAAACCGCCTCCATAAAGGAGGCGGTTCAGTGTCATCGGCTATAAATGTGTTTTATTTCCTTTTTATAAATGAGAAGTCGATATTCAAGGTAAGGACAATGCCTATAAGAATAAATCCTATTCCCAAGGGTACATATAGATTCCTTCCCGTCGCCGCAAGAACTCTTCCAGCTTGTACAGCTGCATTCACTGTATCTTCGCCCAACACCCTTCCGGTAGGGATAATTGTCGAAGTAGGCAATATAGTTGAGGTAGGAACAACAGTAGAGGTCGGATCGGGAATATTAGTTGCGATTGGGGTAGCAATCACGGTGGGCATAGGTGTACTTGTCGGTACCGCAGTAGCCGTAGGAACAGGTGTATTAGTCGGGGTGGCAGTAGCCGTCGGCATAGTCGTATTTGTCGGCGTAACAGTGGCGGTGGGCATAAGAGTGTTGGTAGGTGTAACAGTGGCCGTCGGCACAGGTGTATTAGTAGGAGTCGCAGTGGCTGTCGGCACAGGTGTGTTGCTAGGAGTCGCAGTTGCCGTGGGAACAGGTGTTCTGGTAGGAGTTGGGGAAGGTACCCTCGTAGGAG
Source organism: uncultured Candidatus Saccharibacteria bacterium (assembly GCA_964451645.1). Taxonomy (GTDB): domain Bacteria; phylum Patescibacteriota; class Dojkabacteria; order B142; family OLB20; genus JAJTYI01. Next base: position 6,967 of record CAYVIR010000004.1, read on the forward strand.
TAGGTGATGTCACAATAGCACTTCTAAAAGATGCATGTGAGATATCAGGGCAATTATGCCCCCATCCTACTTTTATCACTGTGCCAGTATTCGTCCCAATTCCGCTAACTTGCCAACAGTTTTTATCATCATTCTCGTCTTTTAAGTACCCGTTCACAAGTGTATTTCTCTTAAGTTGCCCCCCCTTAACACATACTTCCACAATTAATTTCCCTGCCGGAGCCATTTCAGAGAAGGGTGAGTTTTCATCTTTCTCCCACTCTCCTCCATCCGGGCAAACATTTGGAACGGCTAAACTTTCGCCGGTGTTATTGAAAGCCGAGATACCTAGAAGATAAACAAACACTAATACAGGCAAAACCAGTAGAGTTAGTCCTGATTTATATATACTTATTGATTTCATAAAACTTGACGAATAATAGATGGCGGCATTATACCACAAAAATGTAGATATTTAAACCCCTACAGCAGAACCAGAAAAACAAGACCTGACTTTAGATCACTGAATTATATACAACAGAAGAAGAAACTGTAGACTGTCCAATAGAAGATATTTATCTATCTTATGAAAGATATCGAAGTCTTGATAATTCTGCTGGGGGCAGTTCTTAAGAAAAGTAGAAGCGAGACCACACAAAAAATGTACTTCCGACTTCACTTACCGGAATGAGAAGTAAGGTATGGGAAAAGTCCGCAATACATGCATACTTATACGTATTCCTAAGCCTCCTTATTTATTTTGGAAACTTTGACTTGAACAGCTGCTGGGCATCGCGAATAATCTCATATGCCTTCTCTTTCCCTTCCCATCCTGCAACCACAACTTTTTTATCTGTTTGCCCTTTGTATTTAAACTGCAGATCTTTGTACCGTTCAAAGAAGAATCCGATCTCGTCTTTCTGATGCTCGGTGATGTCTTCGATTGATTTGATATGCTTAAACCTTATATCATCTACCGGAACGGCGAGAATTTTATCATCCTTCTCCCCACTATCATTGAAAAGCATAACTCCGATAGGCCTTACTGAAATAAGGCAACCAGGGAAAGTGGGATAAGTAAGCAGACACATTACGTCCAGAAGATCTTCGTCTTCGTCCCAGGTTTGAGGAATTGCACCGTACTCAATAGGATAAGGAAGCTTTTCAAAGAGTACGCGATCCAGTTTCAATAATCCGGTATTTGTATGAAACTCAAATTTATTTATGGAGCCCATTGGCGTTTCCACGAGCATATTGATTTCCTGCGGGGCATCATCCCCAACCGGGAGATTAAAGAGGGGGTTCATCATCGTCTGTAGGGGTTTATCATCAAGATTTGATATATCTGCCATCAGAAATAGATTAATAAATAAAAAAATCAAATATAAGTGATAGATACTACTATATCACCTAGTGCTGCTATGGAGTCCGGTATCTTAGCCTAGAGTACCGAACTCTTTGAAAGCATTTTAACCCGCACCTGAACAATAATAGCGAGTAGAGCTATTACCCCAATAATGACAAGCAGCATAGAATACTCAGGAATAGTCACTACGAGAGGGAAAAATCCCAAAGCTAATATCATCTCCGGAATAGCGAATTTTGTGCTAAACCTAAATCCACCTATCCTCCCGAGGAGATAGTACATTAGGCCGCCAATTACTAGGCCGGCGAGTATGAATGCTCCGTATATCGGCATTGAAAACTGCGGGACATTCGAGAAGTTACTGAAAATTTCAATAGTAGGATCGATCGTAAAACTTGAAAGATAATGTACAAAAGGGAAGTATACAACAAACAATATTGTCACAAGGAGCATGTCGAAGATGCTGAGCTTCCTAGCCCCGAAGCGCAAGGCAAGATAGAGTAAAATGATTATGAATACAAAGTATACCGGTGCCATCGTAAGATAGACCCTTGAAACCTGCGAGGAAGGGTTTAACTTATCACCAATTGATACTTGTATATTTGGTTTTGAATATAAGTCCGGCTTATCCCACACCAATTCGACTGAATTGTCCCCAAAAACTCTCTCCGAGACAGAGAGTCCATCAATCACATCGTATGATCTCGTGCCGGCAATATTAACTTTAAAGCGGAAGTCCTGTGCCCCTTTAGGGGTTTCAATCCCTTGATAATTGAAGCTTGACAATCCCACTGTGTCATAGCTTACCTCAACATTTGCTTCATTGCCCGCGGGAATTTTCCCTTCCCATTTCAACCCGTCTATTTGAGTCGGCATATTGTAATATTCATATCCTACCTGAGTATTGTCCAGAGTAATTTTCGTTTTTGCATTATTCACCTGCTCCCCGTTTACAAGCAAGCGCGCATTACTAATTTCCTGGGAATCTATATTGACCGGGAAAGGGAATTGAAAAGTAACAATACTCTCCTCGGTCAGGTCATTTTTGAGTATGTAAGTGGCCTTGAAATTCGTCTTATATGTAGGCTGATAGGTCAATCCTTTCTTCACAAAGTCAGCGATCATCTCAACCTCTGCTTCAGTGGACTGAAGCGTAGTATTCTCTATGTATCTCTTTGCCTGCGCATACGAGAGATTCCTTTCAGAGTAAAGCATACTATCCTCCATTATCATCCCCAGACTTGGCGCCGATTGCGATAATGGGCCATTGTAGACCTTTTCGACTCCAGAATAATTACTTGCAGCGATGTCGTTCCTATAGCTTGATATACCCGACATAATTAAGCTGAATACGCCTATAATAAGAGTGAAGAGGATAGTAAAAATGACGTATTGGATAATAAGACCGTCGATTTTCCTTCCCAGTGGCTTAACTGGTTGCGAAGTGGGAGACCCTTGTCCTGTCATAATGTGTGAAGATAATAAATATTTCTTACGTGACACCACATATTAACGTGGATTAAGAATAATAGTTACAAGATGATAGCATTAAAAGTCCCCTAGATACAGAAGTTACTTACTCGTATCTCAAGGCTTTGACAGGATCAAGTCTGGCAGCCTTTATAGCAGGATATATACCCGCAAGAACTCCAACAATAATACATCCCAGAATGATACCTAAAACCAAGAGAGGCTGGAAGGTAAAGAACTTATCGGCCGTAAAGCCTTCTTTCTGTATAAGATCCACAATAAAAGGATCCGCAAGAGTTGTGACTCCGATTACAATCGCAAGGCCAAGAAGGCCACCGAGGAGTCCTATCATTCCTGATTGCACAAGGAAGATGAACATAATTTGTCTGTTAGAGGCTCCGACCGCCTTGTTTATCCCTATTTCCCTGGTCTGCTCATAAATACTCATCACCATCGTGTTTATTATCCCTATGGATGCTACGAATGCGGAAACTATCCCAAAAAATACCAAAATTAATGTAATTGCTGTCGTGATTAAACTGAGAAACTCTAGAATATCGTCTGCACTATAAGTTTGAAGATTATATTTATCATTGATTTCCTCTTTTATATCGGAAATTGCCTCCTCACTTTCAGCTACCAGGTAAACCTGGTCATACCCGACTGTACTGAGATATTCCTCCGCATTTACAAAGCCACCATTACTGGCAAGCAACGTAGCGGCATCCTCTACAGTAATGAGGCCATCAGTTCGATCGGTCCCAGTTTGTATAACACCAACAATTTTAAATTCGTACTTTTTATCCAATTGTGCCTTAGTGCGATTATTAAGGAGGCTATCCCCTGAGACCTCAATAACAGCCATCTTTCCAATAACATCATCATCGGTCAGCTTATAAAAGTCTACGATATCCTCACTTACAAACATTTCTCCATTTTCTAAAGAAGTCTTAGTCCCCTTGAAACCTGTAAAATAGCTGGAATCACCTTTTACATCCCAGCCAAACACAAAACTGGGAGAGAAACCCTGCTTCTGATCTTCGATACGGACTTGCATGCCATTGATCATGATGGCCGGCTTAATATCTTCTACTCCCTCCATTTTCTTCAAGTCTTCTATTAGTTGTGGAGTGATTATTTGAGGCTCTTTCTCTTCATCTTCCTCTGCCACATCAGTTGCAGGTAAGAAGTTAAATCCTCCTGTTTTCATAATAATTATCTCATTGGGATTGAATCTACTGGTAAATTCACCGGTGATTACATCTTTAAATCCGTTCATTCCGAAAATTATCATACTGAGCAAGATTACGGCAATGGTAATACCCAGACTTGTCAGGAAAGTTCTTAACTTACTTCTGAAAACTAGATTTAATGAATATTTAAGCATATGAACGAACTATTAATTATTTTTCATTCTAGATAAATCAAGATGACCATCCTTTAGGAAGATCTTTCTTTGTGCACCAGTTATAAGTTCTGTGTCATGAGTAACTATCATTAGGGTTGTATTCTCCTCTTTGTTTATCTGTAGAAGTAGATCCATAATATCCTGGCCGGTTTTACTATCTAAGTTGCCGGTTGGCTCATCTGCAAGGAGAATCTTGGGATTACCTATAAGAGCTCTCGCTATGGCCACTCGTTGGGCTTGTCCTCCAGAAAGTTCCTTAGGTTTATGATGTCTTCTATCTCTAAGTCCCACCCTTTCCAGCAAATAATCTACCTTTTCTCTCAATTCCTTTTTATACTGCCCTTTAGAAAATACTGTGGGCAGGGCAATGTTTTCTTCTACAGTCAATGCCGGTATTAGGTAAAATTGCTGGAAAATTGTACCCACGACAAACCTCCTGTAGTAATTGCTATTGTATTCACGAACTTCTTTGTCTCCCACCAATACCTCCCCATGATACTCTCTATCCAGGCCACCTAGGATACTAAGTAAAGTGGACTTCCCCGACCCGGAAGGCCCCACAAGAGTCACTACCTCACCTTTTTGAATCTTAAAAGATAAGCTGGTAACTGCATCAACAATGTTATTCTTGCTTATTCTATATTTTTTGGAGAGTTTCTTGACTTCAATCATAGTCTTGAGTATACCGCTTTAATCGGAATTATTACAAGGTTCTTTTTAAGTGAACAAATTTTGTCCGTGCAGCGAACTTTATGAAATTAAGTAGTATGAATTAGTCGCCCTTCGATTCATATTGATTATTACCCGCGCCTTTTGGTTATTTGCCTAAAAGTTGTTCTACTTTTCTCACTAATTCTGCATATACTTTATCGGGTGCCGCGGCCTTTGAAATCGCAGACCCCACGACTGCTATATCTATAGGATATTCACATATTGTACTTAATGTATCAATATTCACTCCTCCATCGATACCTATCACACCTGTAAATCCATCCTCTTTTATTGTCTTCGCATATTCCAACATCTCCGGCCGGAAAGCATTCCCCTGAGCACCTGGCTGTATGGTGAAGATATGAATAGAATCAACAACACGGAAATATTTCTTTAATTTTCCATAGTCTCGAGGATCGCTAAAAGAAATACCCCTCAACTTCCCTGCATTTTTTATCTTAAGCAATAATGGCAGCAATTCTTCCTTGGAAGCTATATTAATAATCACTCGCCTCACTCTCTTATCGGCAAGTATCGGCTTCAAGGCCGCCAGAGGGAAATCCATCATCAAGTCGAAGTTCAAAGCGCACACGACTGAATTATCCAGGGCTTCTCCTGCCGATAGGGTTTTTCTTTCGGT
>CAYVIR010000004.1:12550-15119 GCA_964451645.1 uncultured Candidatus Saccharibacteria bacterium
TCAATTACATCAATATCTATTTCCTTGGCAAAAGACGAGTCCCGAGAGAGCTGCCTTAAATAATCATTCTGATCATCCGTCAGGATCGTAGGGTTTATCTGCATAACTTATAAGTTGCTATATAATATCTTACCTTTTAGCTGGAGATTTTAACAAGTCATTCTAGAGGGATCTGTGCATCGCAAGAAGTCGACTATCTCTAGGGAGCCAAATACTTGGTCATATATAGGGATTCCAAGTAAAACCCCAATTTCCGGTAATAATTTCTAGTCCCGATCGCCGAAATTACGGCAATCTTCTTAAACCCCTTATCCCGAGATATCTCTTGAGCTTTTTCTACCAATATTGTCCCCAGTCCCATATGTTGAGCTTTCTTTTCGCTTTTCTTTCCTACATCCACTGCTTGCCCATACACATGAACTTCCCGTATAATCGCAGAATTGGATAGCTCATCAATAAAGTGTCTCTCCGATATACTTTTTGTAGGCAACGTCAGCCTTAAAAATGCCACTATTTTATCTGTTTCCCTTGTTTTGACAGATATAAATATTTCCTCACCAATAGTACTGCGATATTTGATCTGTTCTATCTCCAGATCTTGCTCACTAAACTTTCCGGTCTGTATCTCCCTACATCTTATACACTGACATCTCTTCTCTAATTTTTGAAGCTCTTTTTCGGCGATTTCTCTGAAGTTTGATAATTTATTGCCGGCAATAATATCCGTAGAGGGGATATCTCGGATTATCCTAGTAAGCCTACAATACCTAGGAGTCAAAGGAAGTATTGATACCATCACATGCAGTAGTTCTTCATACGTATATGGCTTATATTTGCCTTCTTTGTATAGGTCTAGCAATCCAGTGTTCTCAATGATGCTGGTAGGGTAGATTTTTAACTCATCAGGTCGAATAGATTTCCCCCATAGCCTTTTAAAGTCCCGTATATCCAATTCAGGAGTAGACCCGTATAGATTTGGCATCCAGTGGGCATGTATTTTGAACCCACCCATTCTAAGTAGGCGGATGGCTTCTTCTGTTTCTGCCTTCCCATGGCCACGTTTATTCAACTCCATAACTTTATCATTGAGGCTTTGGATTCCTATTTGAATCTTCGTAGCCCCAAGCTTTCTAAATTTAACAATCTCATTTTCATTTATCCAATCCGGCCTGGTTTCTATCACTAAACCTATACATCTGCTATTCGCATCCTCATTCCTTTCCTGAGCCTCTATGAGGGCATCCCAGTCAGCTTGCTCAGTTTCTGAAATAAGTTTTTTACCCTTGTTGTGTACCACCTCGTTAATAATCTGATTGTACGATTTTCTACTCCCATCCAGCTTTCTATTTGGTACTCGATCGGCTTCTTCGTAGTTATTAGTTACTCTAACTTTTTTTCTATTATCTCTCGTTCCAAAGTCATTTAACGCATCAAAGCATCTTTTGATAAACCAAATCTGATAAGATTCAGGATAGAAAGACCAAGTTCCACCGAGAATAATCAACTCAACCTTCCCGGTATTATGTCCAATATTCTGTAGCGCCAATAACCTGTTGTATGTTTGTAAATAAGGATCGAAGCTATTTCTTTCTGCCCTTTGTGCTCCAGGCTCGTCTTTAAGATAGCTTTTCGGCATCCTCACATCATTAGGGCAGAATATACACTTCCCCGGACAGGGGAAAGGCTTAGTTAAGACGGTAACGGGAGTCACACCAGAAACTGTTCTAACAGGACGCAGTCTAATACGATCCATTATTTCTTCGGAGTATTGCATTTTTCCTTCTTCCACCAAAAATCTATATCCACGTACAAGTTGGTCACGTCCAAACATTCGGTTTCCATCTTTAGGATACATACGCAGAATCTTATGATACTTTTTATAGCTCCATTTATTGGCGGGAAATTTAGAAATATCTGTCAAGATATTTACTAAATCTCCTTGGTAACTTTTTGGGTCAAATTTGTCTTTCAGCATGGTAATTTTATTTTAACATCCAAAGCAATATGTGAGCGGTTTATTTGAATGTCGTGGTAAAATTATTTTTTCTAAGCAATCTTGCAGAAAGAAACAAAAGAAAAATTAATTGCAGCAAATGCCAAATTCTACTCCGAAGTAGCAGGAGATTTTTCTAATAGCAGACAAACCCCCTGGAGAGGCTGGGAGAAACTTTGGAAGGATCTTCAGAACTATAATCTTCAACCCTCAACGATATTGGATGTTGGATGTGGGAATGCCAGGTTTCTCGATTTCCTACAAACGAAGATAGATAACTTCTATTATATCGGGATCGATAACAACTCAAAATTTATAGAGGAAAGTCATAATAAGCATCCTTCCCATAAGTTCATCCAGGCCGATCTAGGAATGGACCTACCTGAGGAAATCCTCCTTCACAAATATGATCTAATAATTTTAATAGCTGTTTTACATCATCTTCCCGGCTATAACTCACGGATAAAATTACTGAATACACTCTCAAAAGTACTTACCAATAGAGGAATGATGGCCATTACATACTGGAACTTCTTAGAGGAACCATCTCTAAAGAGAAAAATCTATCCTTTTACC
>CAYVIR010000005.1:0-14317 GCA_964451645.1 uncultured Candidatus Saccharibacteria bacterium
ATCGAGGTATTATCCTAAGACTAGCTGTGCGTTATCTGAGTAATCAATCTCGTTGGTAGGGATCCTATAGAACTTCATAACGATCTTCTTCCTGTCTCTTCCGATATTCTCCTCTATCTATCGTGCTGTGTGTATTTTGGATAGTACCCTCTCCTCTTAGGAATATTGCAAAGCTTATAAAAGTTAATATTTTAGACTAAAAAAACTTCCTGCATATACCACTTTGTACTATATGGAGACGAAGAAAAGAATGATATAATTTCTTAACATTTATCAGTATGTTCTTCGAAAGGGCAGGAATTTAAAGAGAATTTAAAAGTTCTTACTTGATTCCATAATGAATTCTCTTAGAGATTCCTCCTAGCCTTCGAAATCCCATACTTAAGTGCGAATATTAATTTTTAGTTGTTTTATATAAATGGATAAGCAATACGAGAAAACCATAGATTTTAATGGTGAAAAGTTGACTTTCAAACTGGGAGGCCTTGCTCCTAGAGCCGACTCAACAGTATGGGCCCAGGTCGGGGAAACTGTCATTTTAGCTATTGTAACGGTCGGTAAAGAGAATCCGAATTTAGACTATTTCCCACTCTCCATCGAATATATTGAAAAGTTTTATGCGGGGGGACGAATCTCCGGATCTCGTTTCCAAAAAAGAGAAAGATGGCCTAGCGATGACGCAGTTTTGAAGGCAAGACAGATTGACCACTCGATCCGCTCGCTTTTCCCCAAGGGCTATAAGAATGAAGTGAGTCTTACTCTTACAGTCCTAGCCTATGATAATGTCCATGATCCGGAGACACTCGCTGTAACTGCAGGATCACTGGCATTGATGAATTCCAGCGTTCCTTTTATGGGGCCAGCAGCTAGTGTAGTTATAGGAGTAAAAGATGGAGAATTCAATATAAATCCCTCGAATGGACTTGATATAGAGGAATTTGATTCGGAATTCATAGTATCGGGAAAGAGTGATGACAGAATATTAAACATTGAAGGATTTGGAGACGAATTTCCTGAAGAGAAGATGTACGAGCTTTTGGATATTGCATTGTCTTCGATCAAGCCGCTCCTGAAGGTCCAAGAGGAGATAACCAAAGAGCTAGGAAAGGTGAGGCCGGAATTTGTTGATCTTTATCCGGAAGAAGAGATACTATCAGAAATTGAAAAAGAATATGGAAGTAAATTAAGAGAGGCTCTGTCTAACAGGGAGAAACGAGACGAATTATTACAGAAGATTAAAGATGAACTAGCTAAGAAGTATGCCGAAAACGAAAATTGGAGTTCGTCTATAATAAATGACTCCCTTGAATATTTAGCCAAAAGGTACGTGAGAGAGGATATATTAAATAGTGATAAAAGAACAAGTGGAAGAAAATTAGACGAAATCAGGCCACTTAGTATAGAAGTGGGTGTTCTTCCGAGGGTTCATGGGTCTGCAATCTTTCAAAGAGGCTTGACTCAGTGTCTATCTGTAGTTACCCTTGGGTCAACCAGGCTAGTACAACAATTGGAAAGCTATGAAGGAGAGGACGCGAAGAGATGGATGCACCATTACAATGGGCCGAACTATTCTTTGGGACTTGCGGGAAGATTCAATTATATTCCCGGAAGGAGAGAGGTTGGACATGGAAATATCGGTGAAAATGCACTTCTTAAAATGATCCCTTCTGTGGACAAATTCCCGTACACACTTAGGGTCGTATCTGAAATCCTATCTCAACAAGGGTCAAGTTCCATGGCCGCAACTTGCGGTACTACACTTGCTCTGATGGATGCAGGTGTCCCGATCAAGGCGGCAGTAGGGGGGGTATCCGTAGGGTTAGTAACCGACAAGGATGAGAAGAACTTTAAATTCATTGTGGATATAGAAGATGTTGAGGATTTTTATGGAGATATGGATTTCAAGGTCACAGGTACGGTGAACGGCATAACTGCTATTCAACTCGATAACAAATTAAGAGGAATTCCGGTAGAAATACTAAAGAAGGCGATTGAGAAATCGAAGGAAGGGAGACTTCAGATACTGAAGGCAATGAGTGAAGTTATTGCCCACCCTAGAGAAAATCTGAGCGAGTACGCACCAAAGGTCGAAATAATTAAGATTAAACAAGAGAAGATTGGGGAGCTAATCGGTCCAGGAGGGAAAGTGATTAAGGGCATTATTGATAAAGTTGGTGGAGATGTAGAGATAGACATTCAAGATGACGGTACTGTAACTATCACTTCCCTAGACGATGAGCAACGCTTAAAAGCAAAAACAATGGTTGAAGAGATTGTGACTGAGCCGGAAATAGGGAGAGTTTATGAAGGAAAAGTAGCATCAGTTAAAGAATATGGAGCCTTTGTGGACGTCTCTTCGAATATTTCTGGGTTAGTGCATAAATCGGAGATGAGTGATAAATTTGTTTCAAATCCACAGGATTTCGTCAAAGAGGGACAAACTGTAAAAGTGAAAATCCTAAAGCTGGAAAACGGGAGAATCAGTTTTACAATGAAAGGACTAGAATAGGCAGTATAAATATTGTTACCAAATATTTAATGGTAAAGAAGACCCTCTCTTCTATAAAAAGTATCCTTACTCGTGAACAAAACGAGATACTTTCAGCAGCAGCTATGCTCATGGTGTTGCTGCTTGCTACTAAGATAGTAGGGATGGTCTTCCTAACCCTTGTAGCAAAAGAATTTGGAGCATCTGCGCAAACAGACTTGTTCTACCTAGCCTCTGTCATCCCCGAAACGATTACAAACGTGATACTACTTGGGGCAATATCCGGTTCGATCATTCCTATTTTTGTCCATATCCGCGAGAAGGATGGTGATAAGAAATTCATCGACTCCTTTAGCTCTACTATGAATCTAGGGATGTTGGTATTCATTATTCTCTCATCTCTCGTGATGGTTTTTGCCAAGCATTTAATCCCGTTTGCCATTGAACTGGTTCAAAGGGAAACCCCATTAACTCCCGAGGAGATCGATACAGTTGTAGATATGATGAGGGTTTTACTGCTACCACAAATTATTCTAGGAGCTAGTGCTTTCATTTCATCCGGCTTAAACATTTACCAGAGATTCATTGTTCCACAGTTGGCACCACTTTTTTATAATTTCGGCCGTATACTTGGGATTGTAATCTTCGTCCCCCTAATGGATTACAGTATATGGGGGCTCGTTTGGGGCACTGTCCTAGGAGCATTACTTCATTTAGTGATCCAAATCCCTCTATGGAGGAAACTGGATATTTCTTATCGACCATTTTACATTAATAGGAAGGATAAAAATTTTCTTCATGCCCTGCGATTAGGCTCTCCAAGGATCTTAGGGTTAAGCGTAGAAGAAGTAGCCAGAATTACTGATAGTTTAATCTCTTTTGGTCTTACGGCGGGTTCTTTGACTGCATATCAGTATGCAGTTAGGCTTACGGCTATCCCACTAAATCTCTTCGGGACTTCTTATGCTATTGCCTCGTTTCCGTCGTTATCTAAATTATGGGCAAGAGGGGCAAAAGAGGAGTTTGAATTACTAGTTAAAAAAATTATAAATCAGGTTTTATTTCTCGCTATACCGGTTAGCGGGATTTTCTTGGTCTTGAGGGTTCCTATAGTTAGGTTAGTATATGGGATTCTGGGCGGGAACTTTACGTGGGAGGATACTTTACAGGTTTCGTGGGTATTAATGTTTTTCGCACTAGGAATCAGTCTGGAAACATTGCGAAGTACTATATTCAGAGTCTATTTTGCCATTCATAATTCAATAATTCCTTTAATCTCTAGTTTATTTGTTCTTGTCTTCGGGATCATTACTGGAATTCTATTTACAAATTACTTTAGCCATTTTTCTGTTTTCTCTATAACACAACTAACGTTCAATTGGGATTTCTTTTTATCTAAATCCGACGGAGCATTGGGAGTAGGCGGGCTGGCATTGAGCTCTAGCCTTGTGTTCAGTTTGGAATTTATTTTTCTTCTTTTATTCCTACGCTATTTAAAGGTAATTACAAAGTTAAGTGTACTAGTTAAAGAGATGGTAATTAAGATATTTGCTGGTTTGTTAATGGTCATAGTGGCCTATGTGTTGGCAAAATTCTGGGAGGGAGTACTCCAGACCGAGAAGACTATCCAGTTAATAATTCTCACCGTAGTAACCGCAACGGCAGCATTTTGCCTATATCTATTACTTTGCTATATTCTGAGAATAGAGGAAGTTAATGTTTTTACAAGATTCCTAATAAGGACCGCAAAGAAACTCAAACATTTCAAAGACTCATGATATGCTCACATTAATACATGGAGAAAATATATTTGAAGCGGAAAAGGAATTAAAAAAAGTTTTAAAGAACGATAAATACATAAGTATCCATGGTGATTCAATCGCTAACTTATCTGAATTGGTTTCTGCTACAGACAATCTGTCCCTTTTCTCCTCTGAACAGTCTATCGTGGTGGTTCGTAACCTGACTAAGAATAAGCGGAAAAGTATTATGAATGATCTGGCTGAATATATAGAGAGAAATCCTGTATCTTTGAGACTGATTCTGTTTGAGAGTAATAAACTGGATGCGAGGACGAAATTATACAAAGTTCTGAAAAAGCAAGGAGATGTTAGAGAATTTGAACTACTTAAGTCATACGAATTAGAGAAGTGGGTTCAATCAGTCTTTAAAGTTTTAAAGATAGAGGGTTCTACCACGCAAATAAAAGAGATTATTGAGCGGGTGGGAACTAATCAGCAAATCATTTATAACGAATTGATAAAACTAAAGTTGTTGCTTAAATCGGAAATGCGTACGAAATTTCAGCATAAAGATTTGAAGTTATTTCCCAAGAACTCTGAGGTAGTAATCTGGGAGCTTTTAGACGCGATTTCTGCCAGAAATAAAAAGGTTACAGTAAGTATGATTAATGATCTTTGCCAGACTGAAAGTGATTATCCATATTTATCTTCTATGTTAGCTAAACAGCTCAAGTTGATATATTGGATTAAGTCAAAGGAGGTTACTGAAATGGATATGAGAACGATATTCAAGGTCCATCCCTATACTATTTCCAAGTTAAAAGCGATTAACAATTCCTTTGACGAAAAACTGGTAAAGGTCCTTTATAAGAAATTAACCAGCTTGGATTTTAATGTAAAGCAGGGTAAAATAGATGCAAAGCTAGGATTAATCATATTGTTTGCAAGTGTCTAATTTCAGATTTATCACTCGAATTTGTATATTGGCTTCGGTTGGAGGACTATTTATCGTATGCAGTACAAACGCATTCGCTCAAGTTGTTGATAGAGCCAAGGAAAAGTTCGGACTTCCTTCTCCGTTAGAAGAACAAAAAGAAGCATTGTCACTCCCGGACAGTATCTACGTTGTCCCCTTAAAGCTGGGTATTGATGAGCTTGTTTCGTCCAACGAATGGTATGAAGGCCTTTATTATTATCAAGCATTCCGTTTAAATCAGGGCGATTTTCTATTCCACTATATTGTTACGAAAGAAGGGGAAATACTTCAAGGGAATTCTAAAGGAGAGGAGCAGCGTTTTGCAGTTAAAGACGTACAACAGAAACCAGTATTGATAGCTTATCTGGGAGAAAAGAGTGATGAAGACTTTTCGGCGGAGGGGAGGAAAGCATTGAATGAACTAATTATTGATGTAGCTAATAGAAATAGAATTCGACTAGAAAGCGTAGAAGTCAAAAACATTTCTTATCAAGTAACGGAACAACAACAAATAGTTGCAGTCCCGGATATTATCGCCGGAAGATGGGAAAGATCATTGAAGGATATGGTAAAAGAAATTACGGCACTCTATGATCCTGCTAAATCTAAACTTGATCTCAAAGTTACTTCTGTAAAAACAACGGAGGAAAAGGTAACCATAGGACAGGAGGTGGTGGCCAATATTACAATCCAAAATAATAGCTCTATATCTTTATATCAGGGCAGTGATTTTGAGCCTGTCATGACTAAGATAGGCGAAGACTTTAGTAAGTTCTTTATCAATGATGTCTGGCTAGGTCCGAGGCAGGCAAATATTATGTCGGAGGGTAGTAGTATTAAACCGGGGGAATCGAAAACCTTTACGGTAAAGTTAGGTGTCCCCTTATTTTTTGATAAACAGACTGAAAAATTTGAACTCGTTAATTTGCTTGGCGAGAAATATCCTTCGACTCAGTTTGATGTTTCTCTTGACATTAAGAGGACGGATGTAGACGTGATCGAGGTCGCCAATACGTCGGTCGGATATCTAAATGTACGAGAAGATGCTAATTCTTCAAGTAGGGTCATAACTAAAGTGTCCCCTGGACAAAGGTTCTTAGTAATAGAGAGGAAGGACAGTGGCTGGGTAAAAATTGATGTGGGAGTGAATGGCAAAGGATGGATTTCAACACAGTACGCAAAAAAAATATAAACTCCAAAAATTCCCCATATTGAAGTGATACTATTCTCTAAATGGTCGCAAAATTGACATAGAAGAGGAATTTTTGGTAAATTGAGTAAAATATTACTTCAATAATCACTGTTCTTCTGACGTGTTGGGAATCCCAGAGATAAATTATTAATATTATAAAATGGCAAAAAATATAGAGACTCCAGATGATACTAAAACACAAGACTCTGACAAAAGTAAAGCACTCGATATAGCTATTTCGCAGATAGAGAAACAATTTGGGAAGGGCTCTATTATGAAGTTTAGCGATAGTGCTCGGACAGATGTGGAAGTCATATCGACCGGAGCATTGTCTCTGGATCTTGCGCTGGGTATTGGAGGGGTTCCTAAAGGAAGAATTGTAGAGATCTATGGACCAGAATCCTCAGGAAAAACCACTCTGGCTATGCATATTATTGCAGAGGCACAAGCTAAGGGTGAAGTGGCCGCTTTTATAGATGCTGAACATGCTTTTGATCCGGTATATGGGAGAAACATTGGAATTAAACTTGAAGAGCTCCTAATTTCACAGCCCGATTATGGTGAACAAGCTTTGGAGATATTAGAGACTCTGATCAGATCGGGGACCATAGGGGTCATTGTTGTCGATTCCGTAGCTGCTCTCACACCCAGAGCTGAGATCGAAGGAGAAATGGGGGACTCACATATGGGATTACAGGCGAGATTAATGAGTCAAGCACTGAGAAAGATTACGGCTATAGCCTCAAAGACAGGAACTACGGTAATTTTTATCAATCAACTGAGGATGAAAATAGGTGTCATGTTTGGGAACCCTGAAACCACCACGGGGGGGAATGCTCTCAAGTTTTATGCATCTGTGCGATTGGATATTCGCAGAAAGGAAAAAATTGGTAAGTTAGACGATATTAAAGGGCATGTGGTAAGGGTTAAAGTTGTCAAGAATAAGATGGCTCCTCCATTTAAGGAAGCTGAGTTTGATATTATATATCCGAATGGAATTGATAAAATAAGTTCTCTTGTGGATGCAGCGATCCAATATGGGGTGATTGAAAAAGCGGGTGCGTGGTTCAAGATGGGGGATAATCAGCTAGGGCAGGGAAAGGATTCGGTCAAAGAGTTATTAAAGACGGATGTTAAATTAAGAAAGGAAATTTATCAATTAGTGAAAACAAAAGGGAAAGTTTAATATCTAAATATGTCTAAGGCATCTGCGACTCTGGAAGCATTGTTTGTTTCCAAGGTAAGAATAAAAGTATTAAAGTTCTTATTACTTAATCCCAATACCAAGCTTCATCTCAGAGGGATTGTACGTGAAATAGAGGAAGAGATTAATGCTGTTCGAAGGGAGTTAGCACGCTTGGAAGAAGTAGGGATAGTCACTTCGGAAGAGTTGGTATCGCGAAAGTATTTTCTTGTAAACAAGGAGAGTGTCTTCTATCAAGAATTGCTTTCTATGGCACACAAGGCTTTTGGTTTAGGAGGGAAGATAATTAAATCCCGCAACCAACTAGGTGAAGTTAAATTTGCTCTTCTAACAGAGGATTATTTGAAACAAGAACATACTGGGACACAGAAAGTTGACTTGGTTGTCATTGGCAATAT
Organism: uncultured Candidatus Saccharibacteria bacterium; assembly: GCA_964451645.1. GTDB lineage: Bacteria > Patescibacteriota > Dojkabacteria > B142 > OLB20 > JAJTYI01. Next base: position 8,001 of record CAYVIR010000005.1, read on the forward strand.
ACATGTTCCCAAGCTGACAGAAATAGTAGAACAAGCTGAGCAGAAGTTAGGCCAAGAGATATTTTACGCTGTATTCTCCGAAAGAGAATTTTATCTGAAAAAGAAGCGCAGAGATCCCTTTGTAATGGACATTATTGTAAAAAGAAATGTACTTATAATTGGCAATTATGAAGAATTAATCGCTTGAAAGAGAAACTGTCTCAAAGATATAGAGTCTGGTTCAAACAAAGTCAACATGACTACAATGCGGCATTGCTAAGTATAGATAATGGTTTCAATGAATGGGCAAGTTTCCAGGCGGTGCAATCTGTCGAGAAAGCTCTTAAGGCCGTCATTGTCTGTGCTGGTTTAAACCCTCCGAGGATTCATAAGCTTCAAACGTTAATGGGCATTTGTAATAGAATATGTTCTCAGTTTAAACAAACAAAATTTGAATTTCGATACCTGGAATCATTTACCTTTATATCGAGATATCCCTTTCTACTTCCTGGCCAGGATGAGACTCCTCATGAACTAATCTCAAGTTCAGAAGCAAGAAAAGCATTAGTGCAAGCAAGAGACATGCTTGAAAAGATTTCTGTCATTCTTCAGCAGCCAGTGGCCCGAAGGGAAGTAGAGATTATATATAATGAAATGTTTACGCAAGAAGAAATCAGAAAGAGGACACAGGAGGTAGTAGGAGCGCTCGTAGAAGCGTTCAATCCATATAAAGTAATCCTATTTGGAAGGTTTGCTCGTGAGGATAATGTAAATAAGCTCTCAACAATGGACATTATGGTGATTGCAGATACGAATCTAAGTTTTGTGAATAGAATACATAAAGCACGAAATGTAACCCGGTCCGGACAGCCGATCGTAGAAACTCTTATCTACACCCCTCAGGAAGTTGAGCTCATGACACGTGAAGGAGGGGAGAGTTTCTTAACGGATGCTCTCAAAGAAGGCAAGGTTTTATATCAGCGATGAAAGCGCTTCTTCCTGCTCAATAATTTAAGCCCATTTAAGGAACTATTTAGCCTCTTCAGTAACCCTTAGCTCTCTTATCGCCGTAATTCTGACCGACCCTGGATAGTTCTGTGTTTCTTCGATCTCCTTTGCAATCTTATGAGTTTGTATAACGACCTCTTCATCTGATGCTAAAGTGGGCTTAAATATCACCCTGACTTCACGGCCGGCATGGATAGCATACGCTTCCTCGACCCCTTCATATTTTTTAGCGATATCTTCCAGACCTTTTACTCTTTTAATATAATTCTCATAGCTATCCTTTCTGGCTCCCGGCCTTGCTCCTGAGATAGCATCTGCAATCTTTACTATCTCGGCTTCGAGAGAAGTTACGGGGATATCTCCGTGGTGAGACTCCACAGCATTTGCTAATTTCTCATCTTTGATATATTTTCTAACGACATCCCCAGAAATGTGATGGTGGGGTTTTCCTTCGATCTCATGAGTCAAAACCTTCCCGATATCATGTAGTAAACAGGCTTTCTTTGTAAAATTTACATCTGCGCCTAGCTCAGAAGCTAACTGTGCTCCGAGACTAACCATTTCCATACTGTGCTTAATGAGATTTTGTCCATAACTAAAGCGATATTTAAATCTACCGAGCAATTTAACTACTTCCTGTGGAAGGTCATTAAAGCCTGCATCATAAGCGAGCTTTTCTCCTGTCCTTTTAATCTCTTTTGAAAGTTCATTTTTAATGCCGTAAATTGTTTCTTCTATACTGCCAGGATGAACTCTTCCGTCTTTAAGAAGTTTCTGTAAAGCTAGAGCAGCTACCTCTCTTCGAATGGGGTCAAAGCATGATAGGGTTACTTGATTAGGCGCTTCGTCGACAATAATATCAACACCAGTAAGTCTTTCAAACGTTCTAATATTCCTGCCTTCTTTTCCGATGATTTTTCCTTTGAGTTCTTCATTCTCAATGTCAATCGTAGTGGCCGTTGACTCTGCCACATAGTCTGTTGCACTTTTCTGCATCACATCTATCAGAATCTCTCTTGACTTTTGCTCTGATGTACTTTCAATTTCAAATTCTGCTTCGCGAATTTTGCGTGCAATAAAACTTTTTAATTCGGCTTCTGTCTTCTCAAGGATGATTTTCTTCGCCTCCTCGTGACTTAACTGCGCAAGTTTCTGTAATTCTTCATTGATCTTCTCTCCCCGCTTCCTTACGTCCTTTTTCGATTGTTCGAGAGTCTTCTCTTTATTCTCCAGGCTCTCGAAACGCTCATCCAGTAGTTTAGCCCTGTCAACTAACTTCTTCTCTCTATCGTCAAGGCGTTTTTCTTCCTCGATAATTGTCTGCCGTTGGTCTGTTGCTAATTTAGTAGCTTCGGACTTAATCTTATCTGCCTCTCTCTCAGACTCTAGAATGATATTTTGGGCCTTCAAGCTTGCCCTCTTAATGGCTTCTTCTTCTGAAATGTCTGTAAATTGAGGGCCTTGTTGCTTCTTCTCGAGGTCTTTTCTTGATCTTGAGAGAATGTAGCTATATCCTACGCCTCCTGTTGCAATGATGGAGAGGACGATTAGTAATACCGTATCCATATTTCCGAAAATAAAATCTTAAATGGCAAATCACCGATCTCTGGCAATATGCCTTATATCCAAGCATTTTCCGGGATTACTATAACGATATCACTTTCTCGAATGAGGAGTGGAGCCTGATAGTCTACTTTGGAGAGGACTATTTTTCAATAATAATTTTGTTTTGAGTGCGTTTGTCATTTATTATCTAGCAAGCTGGTAAGTATCGGTAATCAATGGAAAGTGCCCGTACAATCTTAGTTAATGATATGCCTATTATCATTTGTAGTCAAGTAGAAAAGACCATTCACCTATTCGAAAAGATCGCTGAAGGCTTTAAAAAGTTTGTCAAGAAAAGTTCCTTTATAATTATGAGAAGGGGAAGAGGGAGCCCCAGGTGGGTTAGTTGACTTTATGGAATTCTGATAATTATTCATCAATCCAAGTTGTTGTTGAATTTGTGCAATCGCTTGGTTCTTCTGAGTAATGAGAGCATTGAGATGTCTCATAATTATATTTTGATCTTCTACAGAAGCTCGTAACTGCAGTAGCTCTGTCTTATGTTCATTCATTTCTTCTTTAGCTTTAATCACCTCCTGTCTCGATTTGACTAAATCCGCATGTTCTTGTGAATCGATCATCTTCTTCATTAATTCCTGTTCTCCAATGCCGATATTTAGAAAGTAATTCAAGTCGTTTTGATTCGGCTCTCTCCCGAGAAATTTAATATACATTTCCTCAATCATCTTTTTCCGTTCATCTCTGCTCATCGTCGGAGCTCCATTGAACCCTTGTTCCCCTGGGAATCCCATAGCCTGTGGAAAGCCGCCTTGACCAAGATCTCCCCCCATATTCATCGGTCTCTGGAATGAAGGTGGGTTAGCTCCTCCGAAAGAATTCCCCGGGATGGCGGAGCGGGGAGGGCTTATAGGAGCCGATGGAACATTTGGGAAAGACGAAACAGCCTGTGGGACAGGACTCGAGATGGTTGTGCTTGGAGGTGGAGTTTGCGAAGTCTGGTTCTTAAAGTCAATCCCAAAGTACTCCAAAATACCTTTGGCTATACCTCGGGATAATCTCGCAATGTTGTTATCCTTCTTAAGAAAGCCTGCATCCTCTGTGTTGTCGATATAACCGCACTCTACCAGAGAAGTGATAGCATTGACGTCGTGGAGGAATGCAATAGAACCGATTTCATGTTCATATTCGCTTTTGCTACCTTGCTTGGGGAGGCTTGATTCTAAAGAAACACTTCTCAACAAGATTTCGGAAAGTTTCTTCGATTGGCTATCACCCTCGCCTTCGTACCATGTTTCAATTCCTCTTTTGTTACCTTCATTGATATGAACTTCGATGGCAAGATCGTTGGCTGATTCGTTGTAGCCGGTATTGTTTATCCATTCAATCCGTTTCAGTAACTCGAGATCAGGGGGAACGGATAGAGTAATTACTCCATGCTGCCTTAAAATAGGTAGAATCCCCTTTGCGATCTTTCTCGCTAAATCATACTCTGTAAGTCCATTTGCTTTAGACCCTGGATCGCTACTTGTATGACCTGAGGAGATAATTACTCTTGGCATATTATTTTTTTGAGATAATAAATTTTATCATGAATGGTCACTATTTTTTAGTAGCAGTTATCCTTACAAAATTTCAGCATATATTTTTTTTAGTTGATCATCGTTTTCGAAGGGTATAATTATTTTCCCTCCTTGAGAAGAGCGGAACAATTTTACTTTTTGTCCATACCTACCTTTAAGATCAGATTCAACTTTTTGGCTAAATTCGTCCACGATCCGGTACCTTCCTTCCTTATTTTTTGGAGTGCCATTATTTAATCTTCTTACTAGCTCTTCCGCTCCCCGCACATTAAGGCCTTGTCGGATTATTTTATCTGCTGCTACGATCATCGCCTCTCTTGATTTCAAACCAAGAAGAGCCCTTGCATGTCCTTCGGTAAACTTCTCTTCGATTAAGTATTCTTTGAGTTTATCAGGCAAGGATAAAAGTCGCATTTTGTTTGTGACTGCTGAGCGACTAAATCCTACCTTCTCCGCGATTACATGGTCTGACATCCGGAAACGCTCTCTAAGTTGCATAAAGGCCATTCCCTCTTCCAGAGCATTTAGGTCTTTTCGATGAACATTCTCTATAACTGCAAGTTCGAGCATCTCCTGAGGTGAAGCTTCTTTTATAATTACCGGCACAGTAGCCTTTTTGGCTATCTTTGCCGCTCTAAGTCTCCGTTCTCCTGCAATTAGTTGATATCTCCCTTCGGGTGTTTTTGTAACCAAGAGAGGCTCGATTATTCCATTTAAAGCAATAGACTCTGATAATTGTCCCAATTGAGCATCGTTAGGATTCAGTCGCGGTTGGAAGGGGTTGGGGTCAACAAGGCTAATATCTAAGTTGGGGATATAGGCCTGATTTAATTCCTCTAGAGTAGAGTTAGAGATGAGTGAGGATAGTCCTTTCCCTAGTGCCATAATAATTATTATTTATATTTAATATTAATGATCATATTTTGGTTGGCTTGTGTCAGTTGGAATATCCTTTTCCGTTCTCGCGAGAACTTCTCTTGCTAAATTTAAATATGCTTGTGCCCCGAGAGATTTTGCATCATACTCCGAAATGGCCTTCCCATAAGAGGGCGCCTCTGAAAGGCGCACATTTCTAGGGACTATTGATCTAAATAATTTGTCACTGAAATATTTATTCAACTCGTTGGCCACTTGTTTGGAAAGGTTGGTCCTATTATCGTACATAGTCATAACGACCCCGCCAATTTCAAGGGCAGAATTTAGCCTTTTTTTGATTAAGGCTATTGTATTTATGAGTTGGCCTAGGCCTTCCAGGGCGAAGTACTCGCATTGAACTGGGATATAGACATGTGTAGATGCTACAAGAGAATTTACTGTTAAAAGACCAAGGGAAGGGGGGCAGTCAATAAAAATATAATCATACTCATCTTTCACCTCATCCAATGCTGATTTTAATATAGTCTCTCTGGATATGGCATTGACAAGCTCAATTTCTGCTCCAGCAAGGTCTATACTGGATGGAATAAGATGAACGTTCTTATATTTGGTAAGAACAAAGACTTCCTTTACGTTCGCCTTCCCTGTAAGGATGTCATACACGGACCTTGAGAGGCCTTCGTAAATAGGGTTCACGGAATCGTCATTCGAGATGAAGCCGATGCCTGATGTAAGATTTGATTGAGGATCGAGATCTACCAGTAGGACTTTCTTCCCGAGTATTCCTAAGTAAGTTCCTAGATTAATAACTGTAGTGGTCTTGCCAACTCCTCCTTTTTGATTCGCAACAGCTATAATCATGTACGATAAATTAATAAACAAAATATACCATAATTTACCATCCTTATCAGCAGTGGCAGTGTAATAATCAATCCTCGAATGAATTGTTATGTAATCGAATACTCTCCTGTATGAATAATACCAAATCTTGTTGGCGGCCAATAACGAAATACTACCTCACCTTTTATCTCTTCTCTCCTGACAAACCCAACATCTTTGTATCGCGAATCTTTGCTATGTTCTCGGTTATCACCCATCACAAAGTATGAATTAGATGGGACCTCGATAATCTCTCCTGGCGAGAATAACGCGTCTTCCTTTGTTGGTAGTTTGGTGCGAGTGGTTGTAGGGAGGTATTCTTCGTTTAGCTCCTTGCCGTCTATATATACATTGTTATTCTTTATTTCTACTTTCTCGCCTTCTAAAGCAATTATTCGCTTGATTATATCTACCTTCTCCTGCTTTACT
>CAYVIR010000006.1:0-11622 GCA_964451645.1 uncultured Candidatus Saccharibacteria bacterium
TTCTGAAGTAGAGCTTATAGATAAAGCTGCGAAAGAATTCTCAGATGCCATAACCAAAATAGCGAGATCAAAAGATTTATTTTTCTTTTGCGGAGAAGGGAAAAGTGGCCTAGAAGGGATATCAACTGCCATTTGCCTCTTCTCAAGAGGTTATAATTGTGTTGTTCTCTCTCTCAATCTAGAGAGTGACAAAAGTCCACTTTTTGAAGAATATTTTGAAAAATTGAATTCTAATTCGATCCATGTTCAATTTATTAATTCTATTTCCTCCTTCCCAAATATTCCCGCTAACTCCGTCATAATCGATGCCATATCTGGAGAAGATATAAATAGACCAGTATCGGGACTAACCTCAGATATTATTTCTAAAATTAATACTTTAAACGATATACAAGTAATCTCTATCGGACTTCCATCCGGCATAAATGCAAGAGGGGAAGTTCAAGGCAACCCTCCTATAGAGGCAGACACCACACTGACTCTGGGGTTCCCTAAATTGGCGCTGTTCTATGCTGATAGGTGGAAATATGTGGGAGAGTGGAATTTACTTAGACTGGGGATAGAAGAAAATCACACCACGGATATCGACACTAAATATCTATATGTAGACTCACATTCTATCGAACAAATTGCACAAGATCTCTCGCGTAACAAATTTAGCCATAAAGGAACGTATGGGCACGTTTTATGTGTCGCTGGAGCTAAAGGGATGATGGGAGCAGCAGTTTTGGCTTCGTTTGCGAGTCTACGATCGGGAGCAGGCCAAGTGACGTGTCTTATCCCTCAATGTGGCTATAACGTACTACAGACCTCCATTCCTGAGGTACGTGTCATGGTGGACCCACATAAAGACTACCTCACAAAGGGCAATATTCCTTTAGATCAGTTCAATAGCATCGTTATAGGGCCGGGAATAGGACAAGAAGAAGAGACAATGGAGGCCATCGAAGAGTTGCTAAGAAATATTCATATTCCATTAGTAATCGATGCAGATGGAATTAACATCTTGAGTCGCAACAGAAAGCTAATTGAGATGCTGCCTCATAATTCTATACTTACACCTCATCCGAAAGAATTTGGGCGACTTATCGGCCCAAGTTCATCCTCAGATGAACAATTAAAAAAACAAATATTATTCTCTGAGCGATACAATCAAATCGTTGTTTTAAAGGGAGCTCACACTTCTATAAGCTTGCCAGACGGATCTGTTTTTTTTAACTCCACCGGAAACCCTGGGATGGCAACCGCAGGATCAGGAGATGTACTTGCAGGGATTATCGCTGGTTTACTTGCACAGGGAATGGCCGCGAAAGAAGCAGCTTTACTGGGGGTATTTTTACACGGAATGGCAGGGGATATTTCTGAGAAGAAAAAGGGACAAAACGGAATGATTGCGCGGGATATTATTGAACAAATACCTAGGTCGCTATCGATGCTAATAACTGGAAGATGAAGAGTAACAGAAAGATAAGCCAGTGGCCTTGATAACTTTCAACCCAAAATATTGGATATAGTTTGCTTTCATAGACAACGCTAGTTAAAATATAAAAAGTTTCACTCGACTCTAATGAATTTATTTTTGCTTAAGGTTAAAGCTCAAGTTGATGGAGTTGTTTCTCCGACTATCCCTTTTAACCCCCCAAGTAATGTAACCCCGAGTTTCGGGCCTTCCAGTCCGGTAGTAGGACCAAACATCTCCTTAAAAACCGAGAAAGCTAATTTGGCAGTAGGAGAGAAAACTACAATTCAGGTCGTCGTCGATACTCAACTTAAACCTATAAGCCAATACTCCGTTCAAATTCTATTCAGTCCGCAATATCTAAAGATCGTAGACTTCGATCCAACTACAGCCGCTATCGAGGTTGATTTCAGAGACACATTTTTCGATGCTACTATAAATGAAGTATCACAGCAGCAAGGCATAATAACTATCACTGCAGAAAACCCTGTAGGATCGTCAAGCATTACCAACAGGGTAATAGCACAATTCCAGGTAGAAGCTATTCGAACTGGATTTGCCGAACTAAACTTCGGAGAGGAGAACACTATGCTAGTTAATTCAAGCTCTGAAAACATCCTGGCTTCAACTAATACAGTGGATTTGATTATAGCTGGCGAGACTCAAGTGACGCAGGCCCCAAACCTCACAAATACTCCCAATACCACCGCACTACCTACAAGTGACGTCCCTCTTCCGAGCAGGACACCTGATACGGCCCTTTCCGATGGCCTCCGTGGTCCCGTCGTTTTAAGTTTAGGGGTCCTGTTGATGGCACTAGGTGGATATCTATACAAAGCCAGGGGTTCTCATGGATATAAGAAGGGTTGAACGTCAAGAGGTGTTTATGAACACTTCCATCAGCATTCAGGTCTATTCGGACCAAAGCACTATTCTTACTCAGGAGAAAATCCAGGAAGCCTTTGGATGTTTTGCTAGGGTAGTACAGAAATTTACTAGATTTGATGCCACTAGTGAACTTTCACGGCTAAATAACAATTCAGGAAAACCATTTCCCGTGTCCTCTGAATTATTTAACTTGATTGTCTATATGATAGAGTTATCTCGACTCACCGACGGGAAGTACGATCCTACTATTATCGATCTACTGGAAACATATGGCTATAATAGCACCTACGATTTCCACAATCTTAACGATCCAGATCTATACGATAAAGTATCCAAACTCGTCAGGTCTAGACCAAGTCCGATGGAGATTAAGCTTGATGAAGAGAAGCTAACCGTATGCCTGGCAAAAAACCAGAGATTAGATTTGGGGAGTATTGGGAAAGGCTATGCGATTGATTTGGCCTACGAAGTACTAGACGGTTTTCCGGCCGTGATGATAAATGCAGGGGGAGATATACGTTTAAAAGGGCCTAAACCCGATGGACTCCCATGGACTTTAAACCTTAGTTATTCACAACTACCAAATAGAGAATTGCATCAGGAGACCTCTTTGGGTTCGATAGAATTATCTACTGGAAGTTTATGCGGCTCAGGAGGGTGGGCAAGGAAAGTGAGGTTTTTCCATCATTTAATTAACCCGAAAACTGGAATACCGATAAACGAAGTTAGCCAGACGTTCGTATATGCTCCTAAAGCATTAGACGCAGATGCATGGGCGACTGTATTATTCACGACTGGCCGGGCAGGATTGTCACTTCTGCAAGCAAAGGGATACGAAGGAATAGTGATTGACGAAGCCGGGAAGTTGTTTCCTAGCACTGGTTTCAAAATTTAAGATATGACTAACAACTTCCCGCAGGAAATATGTAATGAGTATACTTATTTTATGTTTATATTCTTTTTTTACAGTTAATTGATGAAAGTCATTATTTTCGCAGGTGGCCATGGACTTAGGATGTGGCCAATCAGCAGGAAGAACTCTCCCAAGCAATTTGAGAAAATGTTCGACGGGAAATCAACCCTCCAACTCATGGTCGAGAGAGTTAAAAGGATATATAGCCTGGAAGATATATTTATATCTACAAATAAATCGTATAAAGAGATTATCGAGGAACAGATCCCAGATATTTCACCGAAAAACGTAATTTACGAACCGGCAAAAAGAGATCTGGCAGCTGCAGTGGGGTTATGTTTTTTGAAATTACAAAAACAAAATATTCAGGAGCCTGTTGCTATATTATGGTCGGATCACCTGATTGAGAACGTTAAGGAGTTTGAGAAAGCTCTAAAGATTGGAGAATCACTTATCAAGGAGGACCCGCATCGTTTTATTTTTACAGGAGAGGAACCCAGGTTCGCCAATAACAACATCGGCTGGATCGAAACTGGAGAGGAGAGAGAAGAGCATGAAGGAACAAAGGTTTACGATTTTAATGGATGGAGTTACAGGCCAGCGTTGAATCTCTGTAACGAAATGTTCAAATCCGGTAAAGCACTTTGGAATACTGGATATTTTGTAACATCTGTAGACTTTGTTGTTGAGCTATACAAAGAACATATGCCTTCAATGTATACCAGCCTGGTCAATATATCAGAAAATCCGGAACTTCTCGACACTGTTTATCCTACTCTTGAATCGATCTCTTTTGATGACGCTATTGTAGTGAAAACTAAAAAAGATCAGGCGCTTGTCACCAGGACCTGTATGGGGTGGAGTGACCCAGGATCACTTTATGCTCTTAAAGAAGCCCTAGTCTCCAATCATGATGAGAACTTCAAAAAAGGGAGGGTAGTGGCCTTTGAATGTAAAGATAGCATGATATATAACCAAAATGACGGACAGTTAATTGCCACAATCGGATTGGATGGCTTTATTGTTATAAATACAGGAGATACACTTCTCGTGTGCCATAAAGACAAGGTAGCAGAAATAAAAAAGCTTATCTCCCGGATGGAAGAGGAAGGATACAGTGAATATCTTTAAACAATCCCTCCATTGACTTTGGTATTGATGATATAATCATATCCCTAAATCAAATATTAACCCTGTCTTTTGGCACAGAAAGCAATAAGAGAATATCAAGCAAAAAAGCTTGTTTACCACTATGTGAAGAGATATTGGCCAGATTTCTCACAAGACTATGCCGGCTCTATAATTGACACTTCAAAGATACAAGGTGCCGGGAAAATCTCTCGAATTTTACCCAAATATTCTTCTACGTATGTAGTTAAACCGGATGAGCTGTTTGGAAAAAGAGGAAAGAATAAATTAGTTTATATAGCCGATTCAAGAAACGATGCCGCCAGGTGGATAGTTAAAAAATCTCTGGCACCTGTAACAATCGATCAGAATGGAAAAAAGACTACAGGATTCTTGAGGAACTTTATTGTTGAACCATACGTTAAACACAAAGAAGAATACTACGTTGCAATCAAAACACAACGCTCTTCAGATAGAATCTATTTTTCCAACAAAGGAGGAATTGACGTAGAAGAAAATTGGAAAGGCATCATAAATTTAGAAATCCCTTTTGAGTATAAAAGGACAAAATCAATTAAAAATTATTTCGAGAAAATCGAAGCTGCACTAAAAGAAGATCCTCAGAAAGATTCTATCTTGTCTTTCATTTCGGCCCTTTATCAAACCTTTTGCTTGCTTAACTTCACCTACTTGGAAATAAACCCTTTCGTCTTCGATAATGGGAATATCTCTATTCTTGATCTTGTAGCACGGTTAGATGATACGGCATCCTATGTGAATCAGAATCTATGGAATGTTGCAGGAATAGTAGACTTTCCCAACCCCTTCGGGTCAGTCCCTACGAAGTCTGAAAGAAATATAGCCTTGCTGGACTCCAAATCTGGAGCATCATTAAAGTATAAATTAATTAACAAAACCGGAAGGATCTGGCTTCTTACCTCAGGAGGAGGAGGGAGTGTTGTTTTCGCTGATACCATTGGAGACTTGGGGTACCATCAAGAGATTGCCAATTACTCTGACTACAGTGGAAATCCTAACTCAGATGAAACTCAAGAATTCTGTAATTACATATTTGAGGACATGTTCAGTAGCAACACCAAAGGAAAAATCCTCATAATTGGAGGAGGCATTGCGAACTTTACGGATATTGCGAAAACATTCATTGGCATAGAAGAAGCCATAAAGAGAAATGCCGAACTATTTCGTAGAGAGAAGGTAAAAATCTTCATAAGGAGAGGCGGGCCAAATTATAAGCAGGCCTTAGATCATATGCGCACATTGGGAATAGAATTGCAAATTCCTATCTCGGTTTTTGGACCCGAGACGTACAAGACAGAAATCGTGACACTAGCTTTGAAGTCTATATAAATGAAAGAATTATTAAGCCGAAATACAAAAGTAATCTTCTTCAACGAGCATCCTGTGCCAATCCAGGCCATGCTCGATTTTGACTGGCTATGTTCCAAGGACAGCCCATGCATTAGTGCAATAGTTAATCCTGGAAGGGAGGGCTTCCATAAGTGCTTTTTCGGCTCCAAGGAAATTACCATACCTGTATTTGAAACTATCTCTGAAGCAGTAGCTTATGCCAAAGAGGCTGATGTTTTTATCAATTTCGCCTCCACGAGAAGTGCATTTGAAAGTAGTGTAGTGGCCCTGAATACCCCCTCACTTCGAACAATAGTAATCGTAGCAGAAGGCATGCCAGAGAATCAGACACGTGAGCTCATTCGACTTGCCAAGCTGACAGACAAGTGGATTATAGGTCCCTCGACTGTAGGAGCCATCAAGGCCGGTGCAGTTAGGGTAGGATATAGCGGAGGTAGCACAGAGAATCTAATCGCCTCTAAATTATACCGGCCTGGAAGCGTAGGAGTGATAACAGTATCTGGAGGGATGTCAAACGAAATCTATAGTATAGTTTCTAATAATACAGATGGCGTCTATGAGGGAGTAGCCGTAGGTGGGGATACTTTCCCGGGAAGTACTTTAGTCGAGAACGTCATGCGTCTATCTTCGGACCCTAAGGTGAAAATGTTAGTGGTTCTTGGGGAGATCGGAGGTCCCGATGAATACGAAATAGCGGAAGCGTTGAAAGTGGGCAAGATAAATAAGCCTCTCGTGGCGTGGGTCTCCGGGACAGTGGCAGAACTTTTCCCTACTGAAGTACAGTTCGGACATGCACTCGCAAGATCAGAGGGGAAAAAGGAATCTGCACAATCAAAGAACAACGCCCTTAGAGAGGCCGGAGCATTTGTACCGCGTTCTTTCAATGACCTTGGGAAACTAATTAATTCAACTTTTGCTAAATACGTTTCCAATCAAAAAGATTATTCACCCCCAGTAGAGATCGAACCTCACGTTCCTCCAAGAGATATAGCAGCGGTCCTTTTGGAGAATACTGTGAGAAAATCCACAAATATCATTTCTTCAATTAGCGATGATAGGGGAGAGACCCTGACTTACAATAAGAAAGCTATTGCCCATTATATCTCCAAGCCTGTAGGAGAAACAATCAACGCATTATGGTTCCAAGGGAAGTTAAATAGGAATGGAGTAGAATTTATCGAACTCTGCTTAAAGCTATCGGCTGATCATGGACCTGCAGTTGCAACCGCCCACAATACTATTGTTACTGCAAGGGCAGGGAAAGACCTCGTTTCATCTGTACTAGCTGGCCTTCTTACAATAGGCCCTAGACATGGAGGGGCAATCAATGATGCAGCAAAGTGGATCTTCGATGGAGTCAACGATAGCAGTTCTCCTATCAATTTTATAAATGAAATGAAAAGTAACGGCAGATTAATAATGGGAATAGGACATAGAGTCAAAACAGCACAAAATCCGGACGAAAGGGTAACTATTCTGAAGAATTTTGCATCAAAACGTCTTAAGAAAACCAGTTATCTTGACTATGCCTTGGCAGTAGAACAGGAAACTTTAAAGAAAAGAAATAATCTCATTCTGAATGTCGACGGAGCTATTGCAGCAATATTCCTGGATTTATTAATTAATAACAAGTTCTCAAAAAAGCAGATCCAGGAATTGATTGACTTTGAGCTTCTAAATGGGATATTTGTCCTCGGGAGATCAATCGGTCTTATCGGCCACTATATTGATCAAAAGAGACTACATGAGCCGTTGTATAGGCATCCGTGGGATGATATTCTGTACATGTGATAATATTTAATCATTAGTCCTTTCAATTTTGAGAATACTTATTACTGGTGGAGCAGGCTATATCGGTTCCCATTGTGCCCTAGAATTACTCAAACGTGGCTACGAGGTCACAATTCTAGACAATCTCGAAAAAGGCCACCAAGAGACACTGGACACTGTGAGACAGTTGGGAGGGGAGTATGATTTTCTTAGAGTCGACCTGAGGGACATAAAGTCATTACGCGAAGAACTGAGAGGCAAACACTTTGACTGTGTTATCCATTTTGCCGCATATCTTGAAGTGGGACTATCGGTAAAAAACCCAGCTATATTCTTTGAGAACAATGTGGTAGGGAGTCAATATCTATTTCAAGTATTGCTCGAAAACAATATTAGGAATGTGATTTTCTCTTCAAGTGCCGCAGTATATGGAACACAAGAAGTAGTCCCAATCAAGGAAGATGCCGGCAAACACCCCGATAGCCCCTATGGAGAGACGAAGTTATTGATGGAACGAATTCTTGAAAATTATTGCCGATATGCCGGGATGAATGCAGTTGCACTGCGATACTTCAACCCCGCTGGTGCTCAGGGAAGCATAGGGGAGAGACATTATCCGGAAACGCATGCTATTCCGCGGCTTCTGCGAGCTTTGATAGATCCGGCATTCAAGTTTGGAGTATACGGTGACGACTACGATACACCCGATGGGAGCTGTATTCGAGACTTCATACACATAAACGACCTTGTGGACGCACATATCCGTTGTATAGATTATTTGAACACTAATAAAGGCTTCCAAACATTCAATGTTGCCACTGGCACAGGCACTAGTGTTTTCGAACTAATCAAGACAGCGGAAGGAATCTCAGGGAAAAAATTGAACTATGAAATCCAGCCAAGGAGGGGAGGAGATCCTGCAAAATTGATTGCGGACCCAGGGAAAATAAAATCAATAATGGCCTGGACAGCAAAACATAATATAAAAGAAATCTTGGAGTCCGCATGGAGTTTTGAGATCAATCGCCCCGCTTCAGACTATAACTAATCCCATAGTTATCCACAAATGATACTTGCTCTCTATTTTCATAAAGAGTTATCCACATTGATTATTTCTCGTACCTTTCTCGTAACACGCAGGAATGTCCGTGAAACACAATATTTGTAAATCCCTGCTGACAAATTCTGATCGTTTCTTTTTGCCGATTACAAAAACTTATATCTGTGGTTTAATACCAATATATAATTCTACTGAAATGAAAATTGGTCTAGATTTATCTTCGGCTGAACATGACCCTGCCGGAATTGGGCAATACTCACTTAGTCTATTTACAGAACTTTGCAGAATTGACAATGGGAATGAATACTATTCTTATACTACTGCCCCATTTTTGCTTGGGAATGCCGAGAACAGGCCAATACGCATCAATGAGAAATTTCCCGCCAAAGGACTCAGGTGGATTTATAAAGTCTCTCGTGATGCGAGTGAAAATAATCTTGACCTACTAATTTCCCCTTCAAATCATATTTTCACACAATTTTTTCCGAGAACCCTCCAGTTTATTCATGACCTGGCCCCTATTTACTATCCTAAATTTTTTGGGCGGATCCCGTCGCTGAAATACAAAGCTACATGCAAGATCGCCTGCAAAAAATCTAAGGGATTGGTCACTATATCGAAAACAGTTCAGGAGGAAATATCGTCATATTTTAATATTGATGCACAGAAAATCGACTACATTTATCCCGGCCTCAACCAATGGATGCAACTTCCCCCAAAAGCTAAGTCTATAGTTATGGAAGAGTATGGCCTTGATAACGATTACATTCTGACCTTGTCTACCTTAGAACCAAGGAAGAATCACGTTAATATGTTGGAGGGCTTCAAGAAGTTTAAGAAGAAAACCCTCTCCCCTCTTAAGTTTTTAATTATCGGCAAAAAAGGATGGTATTACGAAGAAATTTTCGCCAAAGTGAAAGAACTCGAACTGGAAGATGAGGTCATCTTTTTGGGCTACATACCTAACAAACAACTTAGCAGCATTATATCTCACGCAAAGCTATTCATTTATATGAGCCATTACGAGGGGTTTGGAATCCCCCCATTAGAAGCCATGAACCTAGGCATCCCGACTATTGTTTCCGACATTCCTGTCTTCAGAGAAGCTTATAAGAAATACGCCAACTATACAGATCCCTTATCTACTGATAAAATAGCACTTGCTCTTGAAGAGACCTTGCAAGAAAAACCTTCTGCTGCACTGGCGGACTATGTCAGGGATAATTTCTCTTGGGGAAAGTCAGCAAAAAAACTTTTAAATATAATTAATGAAAATAAATACACAGAATCTTCAAAATTTACTAGATGATATTCGAAAAAATCCCCTTGCAGTACTAAAATATAGTTTTATCAGGTATTTAATTATCGGGACTTCGACTTTTGTAATTGACTTTGGTATTTTTAACTTTCTGAAACTTAAGCTCGATTTTGAACCTATCGTGGCGAATCTAACCTCCACCTTTCTCTCTTTATTCTACAACTTTTCGATGTCTAACTTTTGGACATTTAAGTTGGGGAAATCTCAGCAAATGAAGAAGTTGAGTAAATATGCGATATTAGCGGTTTTGAATTATCTATTCGGAAATGGAGCTATGTATCTTTTTATTGAATATACCGACCTCAACCATAATCTAGCGAAAGTACTGATAACCCTTATGATCATTTCCTGGAATTTCCTCCTTTATAAGAAGTGGGTATTCACTGAAAATGCCTCCTAGCGATTAATCTCGAGTCAATATGGAAGGATATATTCCCTGAGGTCAATAATATCTGCTAAAATTTGGTTCAGATTTCCATTCTCAAAAAAGTCGACCGCTGAAGAACGATCTCCAAAACTGTGAATAAAATCACGAAAAGCTCCAAGTCCTACAGGGGTGTTCAGATTAACTCCCAACATATCCGCCATCAAACCAACATAGCTTCCGATAGGCCAAGATTCTGCTGCCACATCCGCATTGTAGTAAATAAGATCTGACGCAATTTTTTCTCCAGCATTCATCTTGACAATAATAATAAATATTCCCTACTCTGGTTCTCCCAAGAGTATTTCAAGACGAACTTTTTTGTCTTGAGGTGCTGATTATAATACTTATCTTTACTTTGGTAAAGTTCTTTTACTGCCTTCCGGATGTTTTCAGGGCGATTGTCCTCTATCTTATACCCTACCTCACTCCCTAAGTCCTCGAAAATTGCCGACTTAGTAATAATGACTGGCCTCAATGCCGAGAGGCAGGTTCTCACTGCCCCACTCGCCCCTTCATTTAGTTCGCCGTACGGAAGGAGCAAAATATCCGCAGTTTGAAGTAAAGTTACTACCTCTGATTTCTCAAGGAAATCGCGGATCAATACCACCTTATCTCGTAAACCCGCTTTATCTATAAATTGTTCCATCTGAGAGAAAGTGGATACAGATGTAGAGTTTTCCTTGTTTACAGCATTTACACTCAAGAACTTTATGTCGGGGAAATCTTTGGAGAGAAGTTCCATTGCCTGTAAAATTTCAAGCAAACCTTTATGCTCGTGAATAAGGCCGTGAGACGCTATGACTGGCATCCCTTTAAGATCGAGTTTTTCCCGCAATCTTTCTTGTCCCCTTTCAGGGAATTCCTTGACACCATGAGTAAATTTAAGGATATTGGGATATCCTGCTCTAGATAATTTAACAAAGTCCTTCTCAGAATGGACAAAAATTAAATCTACCCCACTCAGGACCCCTTTATACTCCTCATATGCCACCTCAGGCAAGGAATGCATGGTCAGGTAGAGCTTCCTGCTACTCTGTTTTACCTGCGAAATCAACTTTATTAAGGAATCGATACTATAGAATGACGCATTGTACTGGATATGTACGTTCTCCGGACCAAAATCATTTATTGCCTTGATGGTATTCTCGAAAGACCACTCAGAATACTCCCAGGTTCTTTCAACATTCTTGGGATCCTTAAACACGATCTCAGCGTCAGAATTTGCGAAGTATCTCACCTCTTGGAATGCGCCTTCAATATTCTCATATAG
>CAYVIR010000006.1:11632-14181 GCA_964451645.1 uncultured Candidatus Saccharibacteria bacterium
CTCAGCTACCCCACAGACTGAATTAAATGTGGAAATCACAGCCAATTTAGTATTCTTTAAGTCCTTAATCTTCGCCAGATACTCCAGGAATTCCATGACTTTTGTGGCAGTACTTTCCCAAGTCAGGCTTGTTGCAGTTTTATAAGCCCTCTCCACCTTCTGGCTCACCTCTTCCTTGGAGATATTTTCAAAGAGATAGCGCAAATATTTTCTTAGCTCTTGAAGACTAGGCTCAGCCCAAGTTGAACCTTTTATATTTAATTGGGAGTCGGCCTTTCCCATCTTAAAGTCCAGAAGGAAAGCAGTAGAGTCTTCGACGAAATCCATTTGGCCACCATACCCGGTAGTCACCACTGGCCTTCTATTTAGCATGGCCTCGGCGATTGGCAGCCCAAATCCTTCCGCTCGACTTGGGATGACTACCGCATTAGACTGCCGGTATAGGTCAGCTATATGGCCATCCGTTAGATCCAGGTCGTATATTACTTCAATTTCAGGGCCACTTTTCGTCGCATACCGGGACATTAACTGCGGGATCTGATTTTCTTCGTTATGATATGTCTTGATTACCAGACAAACATCCTCGTCTCCTCCGAATTCCTCCACATAAGCCTCGATCAATATGTCCAAAGCTTTTCTAGGTATCCCCGAACTTATATGCAAAAACTTAAAGTTCTTTTTAGTTTTTAATCTATACCTCTCAGGATAAGTAACAGTTTGATTTAGACCTTCTCCTACATTCGCAATAGGAATAGTAACCCCCGACTTTCTCATCAACCTCTGTACATGACTACTCGTCACCATTAAGCCGTGAAGGTGTTCATTCACCTCCATGGCCAGATTATGAGGAAATACGCTTTCTTCCCATGCCAGGTATGCGGTTCTGACCGGCGCTTTTAGCATATCCAGGCCAAGCTTCTTTGGAAAAGACTTGGGGAAATTATTATAAATTTCGAATTTCGCATTGCTTTCCTCTTTTCTATACAACCTTTCAAGAACAGGATAATCAACAAAATCCTTCTTCCCGGGCATTCTATCTACCTGACTTTCTTCAGCCCATAATCTTGTCTCATAGTCTGGAATATATTTATCAAGTGCTAAGGCCAGTTCACGGTTTACTTTTGCCAGTGAATAATTACTAGCAAAGGGACCGACTATCTGTATGATTGGCCTTGAATTATTTGGCATCAGTTTTACTCCCCTTTTCAAGCTGCAATATACGTTCTTTTAATTCTCTGTTTTCGTTGTAGAGGTTTATCAACATTGTAAAAGTATTGTCATTAAATTTCTGTTGTCTAATAAAGCTTCTTTCCACAACGTTGCGTGTCACATTCCCTATTTTACCTAAAACTAGCAATTTGAAACGCCCTACAACCCCAGCCTTAGAATGCAAGAACGGCTCAAAAATATATCTTTGCACCTCTCTATATTTGTCTAAAGCAGGAATTAGATAATCCTCGACTTCGTTCTCAACTTGAATCTTGGCCCTCTGGCCATCGCCCTCATTTTTTAAGAGTTCTCTCACTCTCATAAGTAATTCCTCTCCTCTTTTTATATATTCAGGATCTCGATTAGCCATGGATTTGCTATTACTAATGCTAGAATTCTACTATAATAATCTACTAAATTAAACTCATATGAAAGAACGTGGTCTTGTTGCCATAATCATCGTTACATGGAACAACAGCAAAGATATCTCCAACTGTCTGACTTCTCTATTAGAACAAAGCTACAAAAAATTTCAAATTGTCGTCGTTGACAATAACTCCGAAGATAATACCGTCACGATAGTCGAAGAGAACTTCCCTGCTGTAGACCTAATCCACCTTCAGAAGAATTTGTACTATGCAGGAGGAAATAATTATGGCTTCCGATACGCCTTGAAGAAGTATTCCCCGAACTTCGTCCTAGTCTTAAATCCGGACACCATTGCCAGCATAGATTTATTAGAGACACTTTTGAAAGAGATGGATAATAGGGAAATAGCGGCAGTTGGGCCGAAAATACTCTTCAAAGGAGGCAAGCTTGACGGGAAAATTAACTCAGCCGGTCTTTTCTATGACGGACTTCATTCAGCATATGATGTGGGCTTCGGAGAGGAAGATAAGGGGCAATATGATCAGACGAAAGAGATCTTTGCGGTGACAGGAACTTGTATTCTCTTTAGGGCGGAATTCATCACTCGAACGGGAGGTTTTTGGGAAGTATTAAAGATGTATATTGAAGAAGTAGAATTATTTATCCGCGCAAAGAAGATGGGTTTCAAAGTGATTTATACAGGAAAGACTTCTGTCCAACATAAATATATGCAATCCACACTCCAAGTCAAAGACTGGAATCTTGAGAAGCACAAAATGCGAAATTGGCTCCTTATCGCTTTAAGGCATTACAGTCTGCGTGATAAACTTAGGATGTTGAGAGACTATGTCAAATTTACTTTTTACTAAAAATATATGGACCCATCTAAAGTAACGGAAGCATGGCTGAAGCAACAAAAGTTTACTATTGAAAAGGGAATAACTATTGAAGGATTATTCTTAAAAGAACTC
>CAYVIR010000007.1:0-952 GCA_964451645.1 uncultured Candidatus Saccharibacteria bacterium
ACATCTTTCAAGTCGATTTCCCCTGTATTAATGACTTTTATATGGAAAGTGGCCTTGGCATTTTGCGCAATAATCTGATAATCCGTGGCCGTATCATGATCTGCCTTCTCCGACTTGATAATTTGTATCTCTGCATCCAGCCTATAGAGACCGGCATCCCAACATAGGTCTGACTCACCAGATCCAAGCGAGATTGTATCTGTAAATCCTGTGTCAGGGTCTGGGTCACTATCCACACACGTATCAGTGCCTTCAGATTGAGGACTAACGGCATATCCTACAGGCAATTCAAATTTTATCACATAATTTCCCGGGTCAACCTCACTGAAAAGGTAACATCCTTGACTATTTGTAACTTTCGTATCAATCGCTGTAGAAGTATTTGTACTTCTATACAGTTCTACATCTACACCTGCGACTCCTGTAGTTTCCCCAGCATCCTGTATGCCGTCTTTATCTGTATCCTGCCATACACAGTCTCCTATAGAGCCATACGGCAAGTAATAACCGGCATCCCATGAATTATCGGTCTCTCCTTCCTCTAATTCGGTAACTTCTGTCTCTCCGGTCTCAACATTGGCGTCACTATCAGCCGTGTCTTGACCTTGATCTACAGTTGTTCGTACATATCCTTCCACCGGGTCAAATATTAAGTAGTAGCTCCCCGCATCTATATTTGAAAAGCCATAATTACCCTCGTCATCTGTCGTAGTCGTATCCTCAGGCGAATCCTCTCCTTCCTTCATTAGTTTTACATCCACCCCTTCAAGGCCATTTTCGTTGGCATCTTGGATACCATTCATATTTACATCTATCCATACATAGTCACCAATATTTGCCTTCTCGGGGATGGGAGTTGCAGTAGGAGCGGGGATAGGAGTTGCAGTAGGGGTAGGTATTACTGTTGCAGTAGGAGTAGGGCTGTTTTCAATTGCGTTCCAGATCACCCTAA
>CAYVIR010000007.1:962-13049 GCA_964451645.1 uncultured Candidatus Saccharibacteria bacterium
TTTATGAGAGCCGTTACAGATTGCATCTTGCGGTTTTGAGCCGGTATCTCTGTCACACCATTCTTCCGGGGGGCCATCCATGCCGGTAAACTTTATCTGTACTTCGAGAGGACCATCGCTGGCTTCCCATTCTCCACTGACGCTTTTAGGCGTACTGGGGAACCATGTACTGTCATTGTCATCTACTACGTGTGGCAAATTAAAAGGTCCAGGCGGATATCCCAATTCCGTCAACTGTTCAATAATTAGTCCACAACCTTCCTGGCCATTTGCATCCCCTATATCCTCCATTATTATTGTCTCGTCTAGCCCTGGAATTATAACCTCATGCTTCTCATTTACCTGGACCTGACAACCTTCAATGTTTCCGCTCCATCCCCATTGTGTTTCAACTCTTACTGTACCTCTCTCGAAATTAGCCGGGACCGGAAAGGATTCATTCCTAATTTCAAACTTCTTCCATGTATCACCGACCTTCCATTCTGTCTCAATAACAGCTGCATCAGAGTCATCGGGAGCAATGTCCTTCTGTTTAAAAAGAAACACACCTAGAACTGCAATAGCCAGGACGACTAAGGCAACAACGCTTCCGATTATTAATAACTTTGTGCGTTTGTCATAAGAGGTATTCATGAAATTTATTTACCACTAAAGTAGAATTATTAATAATCTAACATAAGCGATATGAGATGTTAATTTTTATGACGAATATTTTTTCTTAAAAGGATATTAAACTAATGAGTCGAAGCACTTCATTCCAATCACTAGCTATGTAATCCGCCTTATCTAATAAGTTTTCTCTCGTGATGTTTTCGGTAAAAAGGATAAAAACTTGAGCTGCATCTTCTTTTTTTATCTCATAGTCTGTATAGCCGTCTCCAACTACAACTATATTTGACAAACCTAATTTACGTACGACCTCTACCTTCCCTTGAGATCTCGTCAAAGGATTGTTCGCATCTATTCCGATGACTTTTCCCCCACGCTCATACACGAAATTGTTAGCCAATAGGTTTCCTGATGCTATCCCATATTCCTCTACTACAGGAGCTATCCATTCTTTAAAGCCGCCGGATACGATATAGATATCCTCACAGTTTTCTAAGAAAAACTGCTTATTCTCTTGAATGGATCTAGACACACTATTCCTTAATAGTCCTACTAGTTCCTCCATATGGCGAGACGTAGGATTAAACATAGCAACTCTCCGTGAAAGCGATTCTTCAAAGCATATTTTACCTTCCATTCCTTGACAAGTTATATTAGCGATTTCCTTCAAGACTAGACTCTTATGGGGATTGTTTCTTAGTGTGATCTTAGCAAGTTCCTCTAATCCTTCGACGGAAACAAAAGTACTGTCGAAGTCTAATATTATCTTAATACCATCGAGTTTGGTTCGCATAAATACCTTGTTAAACATACTAGCGCATAAAAGCCAGCGAAGTAATATAACAGATATATGTCTCTTTTTGCTAGGAACATGCATTGCAGAGATGAAAGAACAACTCTATAGAGATTGATTGCCTGACTAAGCCAGCTTGAAGACGAAACGCCTTCGGTTTTTCAAGTCCGGGGATAAATAGCTTTTCCCTTTTAGGATTCTTTGAGCCTGTGAGTAAATAATACTAATCAGCTTACATTCCGGAGGTATATTCATCATATGGATTGAATTGTTTCTTCCCTTATAAAAATGTAAAATTCAAATGTACAAATTGTAATATTAATTATCTTTTCAACTTATGACTACTTTAGCGCAAGTGTTGTTAATTACGCTGATATCATCAGTAGTAAGCGGACTCCTCTCCTATATATATTTTACTCGAAAGCATACTAGAAAAGATTTCAAACCCTCCGATTACGCAAGGACGAGAAAACCTGATACGAGTATTGGATTATGATTTACTTTGGCTTCCCTTATTACTATATTTTTATAATTATTCCCACTTAAAAGGTCGTGAAGAAGTCTATGAAATACAAAGTTCTGTTAATAGCCATAATATTGATTGGCGGTTTTGTACGCGTGTATAATTACGACTGGGGAGACGGAAACTTCTTCCATCCAGACGAAAGGAATATAGCCATAGCGGTATCTAAGCTTGACTTTGACTCAGGCGATTATAATCCCGACTTTTTCGCATACGGAAGTCTCCCAATCTATATACTCTACTACATCTCAAAAGGAGATTTCGGGATCACCCTTCTTGCAGGAAGGATCATCAGTGCTATGATCTCCACACTTAGTTTATATATTATCTATAAATTATCGCTTCTCCTTTTGGAGTCAGTATTAGATACAAGTAAACGGCTGAAAAATAAAGAAAATACTATTGAGAATTTCTCTCTACTTATTACCGCTCTGTGCGCCTTTTCACCAGGCTTAATACAATTCGCCCATTTTACAACTTTTGAGACATTTTTAACGTTTGAATATCTATTATATGGACTCCTTTCAATACATCTTCTGAAAAACCCTTCTAAAAAACATTATCTTTTTTTGAGCCTAATCACAGGCTTTGCTATTGGGACGAAAATCATAAGCTTATTTCTCCTTGCGATATTCCTTTTAACTCACTTATTTGTTGTCCTCAAAGAGAGAACGCCTGAGATGAACCGACTACGCTTTATTACACGGTTTCCTTTTAAAGTCCTAAGCTTCAAGCTAATCTTTTCATTATTTGTGATCGTTTTCACTTTTCTAATAACAAATCCCTTCATCATTTTGGATAGAACTTCCTTCCTGGGTTCACTTGACTATGAAAGTTCAGTTGCAAGGGGAACGCTGAGTGTATTCTATACAGAACAATTTTTGGAAACCATTCCTTTTGTCTATCAGTTTCTGTATGTATTTCCAAGCCTCGTAGGATGGCCTTTTACGGTGGTAGGCTTTACTGGAAGTCTCTATATACTAATTTATTCATTAAGACACGGGATTACATTTCTTTTTAAAAATAAACGCGCAGTTAAATTGCCTTTGGCAGTGTTTTTACTCATCGGCCTGGGTTATGCTTTATTCCATTTCTACCTGTATGTTAAATGGAGCAGGTATATGGTTCCCTTAATACCCTTCCTAATAATTTTTGGCGTTATCACTCTACTTAACCTTAGTTATAAGTTCAATAAATATGCCCGGTGGACAATACAGTCTCTTCTTTTTGCTATCTCAGTATTTACAATAGTACAAGGCCTAAACTTCTTTACTATTTATCTCAAACCGGATCCACGCCTTGAGGCAGCCAAGTGGCTCAAAGAGCATTCCAGTGAAGGAGATACCTACACAGGGGAGGTTTACGATATGGGAATGACGGCATTCAATGCAGAAGTGGGCAGCAATAACATTACGGAACTGGACTACTATCACATTGACGACGGGTACACGGACCAGGAAGAAATTTCATCTATTAATGAGACTATTAGCAATGCCGAATATATAATACTACCGGCCGAAAGAATCTACCCTACAAGGTATCGACTTAAAGATAAATACCCTAATGGATATTCGCATTATTATGAACTGTTTAGTGGAGGGATGGGTTTTACAAAGGTAGGAGAATTCACCAGAACGACTTTCTTGGAAGACTTATTCAACATCAGATTTTATAATGGAGGCTACTTCTCTCCACTAAACTATGACGAAACATTCCGAGTCTTTGACCAACCGACCGTAACCATTTTCAGGAAACAAACATGAAGATATTAATGCTAACTACTTATTATGACCCGCATATAAGTGGTCTCACTCTTTATTTCCAAAGGCTCGCGGAGGAATATGAAAAGAAAAGTCACACCGTTACGTTGATTACCTCTCAACATGATAAGAGCCTCCCACGAAGAACAACTATAAATGATGTTAAAGTAATTAGATCTCCTTTTCTCTTCAAAATCAATAAAGGCATGTTCCTACATAGAGTCATCTTTGATTCATGGAAACCTATGCGAGAAGCAGACGTAGTTCATTTAAACCTTCCTTCGATTGAAGCCTTACCACTGGCAATTTTGGCTAAACTTATGCGAAAACCCGTAGTGAGTACCTATGTATGTGATATTACTCTTCCCAAGTTTTTTGGCAGTAAAATTCTCGATTTAATTATAGACATGAATCATATCGCCATTCTGAAATTATCCCATCAAATCGTATCTTTTACTTTGGATTTCGCTAAACACTCAAGAGTTTTAAAGCGGTTTTATACCAGCTGCGTAGAAATATATCCTATTGTAGAAATTAATGGCCATGGGAAATCCAGTATACCGGCCCTCAAAAATTCTACCCATCCGAGAATAGGAATGGCTACTAGAATTGCCACCGACAAAGGAATTGAATATATGCTGGATGCTTATAAATTAATTCTGAAACAGTATCCTTCGGCAAAACTATTTATCGCAGGGACAATTAATGCTGTCGGGGAAGAGAAATACCTATCCCGTTTGATGCCCACTTTTAAAGAACTTGAGCGAAAAGTCACTTTATTAGGGCAACTTCTCCCCGATCAGATGCCAAGTTTTTTCAAACAACTCGACGTGCTAGTGGTATCCAGTGTGAACTCTACAGAGGCCTTCGGGATGGTACAGCTAGAGGCCATGCTCGAAGGGACACCCGTAGTGGCAACTGACCTGCCCGGAGTAAGAGTGCCGGTGCAAATTAGCCAGATGGGAGAAATTGCAGGAATAAGGGATAGCATAGATTTAGCTGATAAAATTATTAAAACCATTCGCAATAAACCCAAAAATAACTCTGTCACTCTTTTAAAACTATTTAACACAGACCATCTAGTTAAGAAATATTTAGATATATATGAAAAAGCTATCTCGGGAAAAAATTAAAAGTTCTCTGATGGCCATGAAGTCCAGGGGAACTTCGAAGAGAGCGTTATTATGGATTTTTCCCTTCCTGATAACTTGTACTTATTGGATAATCTTCTATTTTGATACCGAGTTTTACTACAGGTGGCTAGTCTTATCTTTATGGGGGATATCGGTCGTATTCTTTCTCTACTCGGCCTCCATTATGAAGATCAGCGCATTGAGCATAAGGAAACTGAGTCCTGAACTTCTGTTAGTAATCGCAATTTCCATTGCGATCAGCTTCTTCCAGCTTAAGAATATCCCATTTGTAACTATCGGAGATATGCTTAGAGACGGTGGCCTAGATTCACTAAAGATATTAAATGGAGATACTAAGAATATTTTTGCATATGGCAGATATGAATCCCATGGGTTAATAATTCCGACCTTCAGCGCACTCTTTAAGCTAATATTTGGCAACACTCCTATGATGTTTAAAGCCGCTTCCGCTATTGTGGCAGTAGCAGACTTGATATTTCTCTATGAATTTACGAAAAAGTACATCAATCCTCGAAGTGCACTTATATCTTCTCTCATTTTGCTCTTAACCCCACTACATCTTTATTACGGTAGGACTGAAATTGTCGTAATTTTCTCAAGCTTATTTACGACATTTCTACTTTTTGCCTTACTCAGATATGTCAACAACAAAACCCTTTCCAATCTGGTGATAGTGAGCATCATAATCGGTCTGTCACTTAATTTCCATGCATCAGTGAAGACTGTGAGCTACCTGACACTATTAATACTGACACTAGTTGTAATTTACCAATCTATCTCAACTAAGCATATACTTCCAATCCTGGGCAAAGGCATGTTAATCCTAGTATTCATAATGATCGGATTTGGACCTCGATTGAGATATTCCCCACCCTCTGTGCTATTTCATACGCAAGCGTTAAATATTGGACAAGAAGAAGCTGAAAAGGATAATAACAAGATCTCCGATATTTATGCCGAATTTTCGGAAACATATCCAAAGTCATTAATGGTGTACTTCTACGAACATACTACCAGTCATTTTAGTGACTTCGCTCCAATCCAGCCATTTAGCTTCTGCCTCTTTTTCCTTGCCGGAATTATTTTTTTAATGAAAGGTTTGGATTCAAAATCAATAATTACGATATATGCCATGGTAATTCCATTTACAAACAGCGCCCTCACGGACGCGGTAAATGGAGATCATAGATTAGCCCCGCTGCTACCTATATCTGCAATAATTATTGGTTATGGGACTTACATGTTTACTAAAATGTTTCGGGTGGGGAAATTAGATGCTTATTTTATTTCCTTGACAGTATATGGTTTAGTTTTACTGAATCTAGCACTCAATTTCTACCACTTCTTCTATGTAATCGACGTGGGAGCTCCAGCTCATAACTCCAGACCAGAGGAAGAATATCTATTAACATATGCTAATCAGGTGGTAAAAGATAATGTGACCTCAAAGAATGTTTGCCTGCATCTCTCTAGTGAGGTTTATTCGGTGCTAGATCTTATGCACTTTAAGGAGACCTTCCCCTTCCATAATCCAGACAAAAATATCTCACTCATAAAGGAAGAAAAATTAATAGACAAAACTGTGTACATAACACGAAATTGCTCGGACAACCTTGATGAGGTGACTTTTAAGGATTATATTTACTGTGAGGAGTTCAAACGATATCTATGCCCGGAAAAATCGGGAAGCCTAATTATTAAATTACAAGATTCCATTTAATTATGAAAATTCCCAAGCTTGTCAAACTAAGCCAGTCGATATTATTGTTGGCCATCATTCTCACGGCCTCGTATTTTAGATTTGTAGGGAGTAATTGGGATGAGTTTTCCCATCTCCACCCCGACGAACGATACATGACTATGGTGGCAAGTGATATTAAATGGCCTGAAGACTTCAAAACCTACCTTGATCCTGAACTTTCCCCTCTCTCTCCTTTTAATAATAATTATGGATCATACATATATGGGACTTTTCCTCTCTTCTTCGTGAAATATATCGCTGATAGTCTTGAGTTAGATAATTATATGAATTTAAATTTAGTGGGGAGAGCAATCAGTGGTTTTGTAGACCTTGGGAGTCTCTTATTTGTCTTTTTCATTGGGAATAATATATATAAAAGAAGATTCGGGCTTCTTGCCGCTGCACTTTATGCATTGGCTGTCATGCCGATTCAGCAAAGTCACTTTTTCACCACAGATACATATGAGACATTTTTCATACTATTAACCTTTTCATTGCTTATAGTTTTTCTCAGGACTCGTTCTCCTCTGCTAAATGTTTCAATGAGTATATTTATTGGAGTAGCCATAGGATTCGGTCTTGCCAGCAAGCTATCCGCTGTCGTATTTGGAGCCATAATTGCTTTGGCATTAATGATGAAATTCATTAAGCAGCTCGGGAAAATAAGTCTTCCTAGGAATTTATTCTATATCATAGACTTTGGGATACTAATAGGTATCACCACATATTGCGTCTTCAGACTATTACAACCATACCTTTTTCAGAATTCGAGTTGGTTTGATATCACTCCCAACCCCGACTTTATAGGTTCTTTCAATTTCCAAAGACTTGCCATCCAAGGAGAAGTCATGTTTCCTCCCCAATGGCAATGGGTGGATAAACCTGCATATCTATTTCCCGCAAAAAACATACTTTTATGGGGAGTGGGATTCCCGATAGGAGTGGCATTTCTTTTCGGATGTCTATATTTCGTTTATGAACAGCTACTATTTTTAAAAACTCACCGTAAAATCAAAGAGCTGGCCACTCCACTTACTTCTCCTTTGCTACTGGCCTTTATATGGATAGTTCTTGACTTCATTTATCGGGGAGGGAACTTTGTAGTTTCTTTCAGATATTTACTGGCCATTATTCCGTTTATTATTCTATTTGCTGCTTATGCTCTAATACAACTAAAAACCCGGCGGACGAAACTCTATTACACTTTTACTTTCCTCGTTATATCTCTAAGTTTCCTGTGGGCAATGGCCTTCACATCAATTTACAGAACTACTACAACTCGCGTAGCGGCCTCGGAATGGATCTATGCCAATATCCTCCCTGAGAGTACAATAGCGAACGAACACTGGGATGACGCTGTTCCTTTTAGTAGCACGACAGCATCCCCGTTCGAATTTCAGAATAGAGTGGACCTCGAGGTCTATAATGCAGATGATCAGAATAAAATCCCTCAACTTTATCAAAAGCTTTCTCAAGTCGATTATATTTTTATAACCAGTGACCGCGCTAGGATGACTATAGGAAGACTTCCTGAAGATTATCCAATAATGAGCAGATACTATAAATTTCTCGATTCAGGGGAACTCGGATTCACACTTGCACAAACAATATCTTCATACCCGAGGCTAGGAAATCTGGAGATAAATGATAGCGAAGCAGAGGAAGCGTTCTGGGTATATGACCATCCCACGGTCAGAATATACAAAAGAGAAAGACAGGTCACCTATGATGAGTTTAATTGCTACCTATCTTCGGATAACACTAGATGGCATAAAAACACTTGTATGCCAAGGGATGTAGATTGATTACTTATTTAATAACAGACTAATTTCGTCCGCGATATGCTGCCTATCAAGACCATAAAGTTTCCATAATTCTTTGTGACTCCCTGATCTACCGAATTTGTCATTGATTGCAATTGTTTTTATCAGTGAGGGGACTTCCTCGCTTACAATTCTACTCAACGTCTCCCCTACTCCCCCCCATACATTATGCTCCTCGACTATAAGCAGCTTCCCCGTTTTCTTTACTGACTCAATTAGAACTCTCTCATCAACTGGTTTAATAGTATGAAGGTTTAGAAAATCCACTTGTCCAACTTCCCAAGCTCCCGCTAAAACAATCGCTTGCAAAGTCTCATAAACCATAGAGCCCGTAGCCACCACTGTCAATTTACCCCCATCTGTGAGTTTTTGTATTTTACCTATTTCATAGGAACTGTCTACTTTAGTAAAAATCGGGAATTTCTCACGTGTAAGTCTCATATATGCGGGGCCGTTGATATTATGCATTTCTTTTAATAGGCTCTTCGCCTGGTTATAATCAGCGGGGTTGAGAATTGTCATACCAGGGAGTGCTTTAATCATGGCCACATCACTCTCCATCTGGGCCGATGCACCATCCGGGCCAACATTCAGGCCATAATGAGAAGACACTATTTTCAGATTTTGAGCCGACATTGCAGCAACTCGAACTTGAGAAAAATTTAAACCAGGGCTGAAGGCAGCAAAAGAAGTAATATATGGCTTCTTTCCATAATGACTTAGCCCTGCGGCAATGCTTGCCATATTTTGCTCAGCAACTCCAACTTGCAGATACCGTTCAGGGAAGGCTTCAATAAAATTTTCCAGCCTCAATGAACCCGGCAAATTAGCATTCAGCACCACGACTTCCTCGTCCTGTGCTGCTATTTGAACAATACCATCTCCAAAAGCATCTCTCAAGGCTTTTTTCTCCAAACTATTTTCTTCTATGTAATTATCAATTAGTTGATTCATTTTATCTTTTATCCAATAATGCAATATTTGAATTGATTTCCTCCAGGGATTTTCTAGATATCTCAGGATCATCCTTCCAGTCGTGGTATTGATACAAATTCTCCATGAAGCTTACACCTTTTCCTGGCACTGTGTGAGCAATTATCGCAACAGGAGTCTTAACCTTCTCTGCAAAGGCCAGCGTGGCTAATATCTCCTCATAATTGTGTCCATCAATTTCAAATGCAGTCCACCCGAAACTCTCATATTTCTCCCTAATACTCCCTAGTGGCATAATATCCTCTGTCGTACCATCGATCTGAATACCATTTCGGTCTATTATTACAACAAGATTAGACAGGTCCCATTTATTGGCTGCCATAGCGGCTTCCCACACTTGGCCTTCCTGATGTTCTCCATCGGAGGAGATTACAAAAACCTTATTAGTTTTTCGATCCATTGTTAAGCCCAGGGCAATTCCAACCCCCTGTGAGATGCCCTGTCCCAATAGTCCGCTTGAGTTTTCTATGCCGGGGATGCCAATTTTGGGATGGCCTTGAAGCAGTCCATCCAACTTTCGCAACTTGAATAATTCTTCCCTCGGGAAAAAGCCTTTCTTTGCCAGTGCCGCATAGACAATAGGACAAATATGGCCATTTGAAAGAAGGATATAATCTCTACCCTCCCATAATGGATTATGCGGATCTACTTTTGCGACACCGAAATAAAGTGCAGTAATAATATCTGCGATACTAAAAGCACCTCCGACATGCCCGCTACCTGCCTCTGTAAGCATTTCAATCACATCTCTTTTCAATTCAAGAGAAATTTTTTCCAGTTGTTTAATGTCTATTTTAGTCATTGCTTTATTTGGATACTATTGCTCTCGAGTCCCCATTAATCACCCACACTATATCAAATTAATAATCCCTTTTGGAATATTTACTCCAATATATCGCGGGTCCTTAACAAAAAAAGAAATTTATGTTTTAATTAATTTTAAATACCCCCATCATGTCCCACAAATTTTATATAGGTGGAGGAGACGTGGCTCTTTGGCCCAATCTTCCTTCTCGAATTTCTGCGCCCGTAATGGGTCTCAATTACCGAAATCTTCTTCTATTACAGCAAGTTTCTAGAATCAACTCTCGCTCAGAAGTAGACACCACAACGAAATTTGGCCCTTATAAACTGAGAATTCCTATTATGTCTGCGGCTATGGATAGTATCAGTTCTGAAAAAATGATACAAACTCTACACTCTCTGGGAGCGTTGGGGACACTTCCGAGGGCTCATACAGATGAAGAGCTAGAGGAAAATCTGGCCATTTGCTCACGATTATCATCAGAAGGAACGCCCTGCGTCTATTCCATAGGACTATCCGCTCCGGAAGAAGAGGCAGCAAAATATATCGATATGGGTGCACAGGTACTTTTGATAGATGTGGCACAAGGCGGGATGCAACAAATCGTTGAGAAAGCCAAGAAAATTAAAAACAAATATCCAAAAGTATGGTTAGCGGTAGGAAGTATCGCAAATAATCTTACTGCAAGGATGTACAAAGATAGTGGCATTGAAATAATAAAACTTGGAGTAGGGAATGGCAGTGCATGTGACACAAGACAGAAGGCGGCTACCGGCACTCCTCAGATGTCGGCCATTTTCGATACTAGTTTGATCGAAGGACTTACCCTCATTGCAGATGGAGGTATAAGATATCCCAGTGACGTGGCATTAGCCTTAGCCGCAGGGGCAGCAATCGTAATGAGTGGGTCGATATTTGCCGGCACTACAGAGACCCCGGGGAAGGTCGTAAATGGTATGAAACTATATAGGGGACAAGCTTCAGCAGAATATATGAAAGATCATAAGATAGACAAAGGACATAGAAGTATTGAAGGGATAAGTATGAAGGTCCCATACAGAGGGAGTGTTTCTCATATATTAGAAGATTTTGTATCGGGATTGCGTTCTGCGTTTAGTTATAGTGGGGCAAAAAATCTCAGAGAATTCCAAGAACGGGCAATATTCCAATACATAGGAGAAAATACTTTCGAGGTAGAGAGCTTACCACAACAGAAAAATCATAAGGCTTAAACTGTAAGTTCAAAGCTAAATTAGGATAGGCACGAAAATACATGACATAGACGCTTTTGAAATAAACCTAGAATGAAATTAATAATAGTCATCAAAGGCAAAAGACGGAAGAGGTAGATCTAAATACTTGCGGTATATGCCTAAATAACATATCATTTGTTACTATAATTAATAAACAAATATCATGCCAAATAGCTTAAATAAAATTGTAAAACAAGTGAGTGTTGTTGCTTCTGCTATAGGAGCAGGTGTCGTAGCTGGATTAATGTTAGCTCCTAAATCCGGGAAGGAAACAAGGAAAGATATTAAAGATAAAATTGATGATGCCAAAGATACCATTGAGCTAAAAGGTCAAGAGTTGAAAGAAGAAATAAAAGAGAAAAGGGAGGAAATAAAGGAAGAAATTCACACAAGAGTTGATGGAATGAAGAAGTGAGAGATGTTTAACAAGTATTTATAAATATGTTACTGTAGTTTTTCGTATTTATTAAAAATAGTTATGCAAAACCCAAACTCTTCTGATCCAAATAGCGTAGGAAGCAATCCTGAGCCGGTAAATACCCCGCCAACTATGTCAGACACTACTCCTATCGAACCTGTATCAACTCCTGTAAGTCCATCGGTGGGAGAAGATACTCTTGTCTCAGCAGATAC
>CAYVIR010000007.1:13059-13320 GCA_964451645.1 uncultured Candidatus Saccharibacteria bacterium
AACTAAAGGCAATAAGCATATTATTGAGATTATTGTCTTGATCGTAATCATAGTAATCCTCGTAGGTCTTGGGGCATGGTATTATATGTCAATGTAAGCTTAAGAACTAACTTGAATTGAAAGGCCGGCTTTGTCGGCCTTTTTATTAGATCTTTAAACTCAAAATATTGAATTTTGAACTTATTTGTTTGTATTCAGGAGTTTTTTCAATACTTTTCACATGGCTTTTTGTCGTATTCCCGATATTTTTCGTAAAGGTTG
>CAYVIR010000007.1:13332-13959 GCA_964451645.1 uncultured Candidatus Saccharibacteria bacterium
AGTGATAGGGAGAAGTAGGCTTACACTCTTCTCAGTAACTAGCGGGCTTCTCCTTGGAGGCCTCTCCCAAATATTCTTTCTGTACAATCTTATACTTAAGTTTAAACTTGAAGATAATTATCTCTTTACGGTTTTATACTTAAGCACATGCATCGCTACATTAGCAGTAGCATTCCTGCCAGAATATAAATATAAAAGGCCACACGCTGTCTTTGTCAGATACTATTTCATAACCTTTCCAATATGTATGTTCTTGATGGCCTTAATGTTATATCAGAAGTATCTGCTCACATCGACATTAAGTTTCCTTTTAATACTTTTATATGCGGTTGGGAATGCTTTAATTCTCTTTCGATTTAAGAAGCCTACAGCTATTTCAGAAATATTTTCCTTCTTCATTCTTTCCGTGTGGGTTATCCTTATGACCTTTTGCTAATACTCCATTTTTCCCCTAATCATTTGAAATAGTTCAGAACTCGATTCGACAGCCCTCGTAGGATCATACAAGAATGTTTGCCAGTCTAATGCTTGAGCATGATTCAATTTCTCTTCTGTATTATCAATAAATAAAATATCTCGAGGATTTTCAACTTTAGCTAACTTCTGAGCAAGTTTAAAAATTTCCGG
>CAYVIR010000008.1:0-2074 GCA_964451645.1 uncultured Candidatus Saccharibacteria bacterium
GACTTTCTTTACCGCCGCTTTTCGCGCCGGAATGTCGTACTTTGCCGGATACATTACATCCCCGCCACTATTTCCCGAGGCTACAACTACAAGAACACCTGCCTCACGAGCTTCTTCAAGCACCTCTTCTAGCATATGATCATGGCTTGATCCCGCCAGGCTCATATTTATGATGTCTGCACCGTTATTAACCGCATATTCCACTGCATAATATAGTTCAAGGGTTCCGAATGAGTTCGACTTCAGATAATTCGCTTTTATAGGCATAATCCTTATAGTATGGGCCGGTGAAACACTTCCTGCAGAGTTATCCACTAGAGAGGAAATGAGTCCGGTTACATATGTTCCATGGCCACCATCGTCATTAGGGTGGCCAGTCTCAGCACTCTGGGCTGAGGTACAGACATAGAAGAGACAATTTACGAAATTCGAAGTATTTACTCCATTATGGTCATCTATGAAACCATTGTTATCATCATCGATTTGATTGTTTGGAGTTTCGTCAGGATTGGTATAAAGATTTATACTGCCGCCTGTAAACATCTCCGGCATTGGATCGAAATTAAAGTTTGTACTTCCGATATCATCCCAAGCCGATTCATGGTCTTCAAATGCCAGGCCAGTATCTATCACAGCCACGGTAACGTCTTCAGAGCCACCACAATTCGCTCCAGAATTTGCACAATCCTGTTTTTGCCAAAGTTTGCGCAAATTAGATAACTCATAATACCAGTGGTTTCCGGTAGCAGGTGACGGTGTGAGATCAAAATCCCCTGGAGTGTCATTTCCACCACTTCTAGTCCAGGACTCGGCGGAGTACAGATATACGGGCTGGAAATACTCAATTTCTGGATCAGTTTTAAGTTCGTTAAGTTTTGCTCTGAATCTATCAAACTTCGAATAATTTATCAGACGGTCACTATTCTTCTCTCTTAGGACATTTGAACTTAGGTATTGATCCTCCTCATCATTGATTTTCAATAATTTCGGCTCTTTTTCTCCCTTTTCTATATAGACAACAGAATTAATATCATACTCGTATTCTTTCCCAACCAATTGTTCTATGGTTTTCTTCTTCAAGGGAATAGTTTGAGCAAAAGTCCTGTCCTTGTCTATAAGACAGAAAAGAAGAATACCGAGCGGGATAATCAATACTATTATATTAAGTTTCCTTATGCGCATTTATTTACGGGGTTGAAAAGCTAATAATTAACCTTCAAGTGAGGACTCGTATTTTTCAACACCTCCTTTTACATCTCCATCATATACAATTTCGCCTCTTTGAATCATTATCACTCTGTTACAGTATTTTTTTACATCTACAATATTGTGAGTCACCAGTATTCCTGTAGCCCCATCACTCAGGAGACCGAGCATCTTCTCGAGGCTCTTTTTTTGAAAAGCCGCATCCCCCACTGACAGAATCTCATCGAGAAGATAGATATCAGCCCTTGCTTCCATAGCGATTGCAAAGGCCAGTCTTATGACCATACCGCTCGAGTAATTTTTAACCTGTAAGTCAATGAAGTCGCGAAACTCAGCGAAATCAACAATTTCATCGAACTTGCTTTCAATGTATTTTCTAGTCATTCCGAGGATGATTCCGTTCAAATATATATTTTCCCTGCCGGTCAATTCGGGATTAAAGCCTACTCCCAGCTCCAGGAAAGGCACTAAAGTTCCATTGACTTCTACCTTCCCTTTCGTTGGCTCGAAAATTCCCGCCAGGATCTTTAGTAGGGTGCTCTTTCCGCTTCCGTTCCGTCCGACAATTCCAATAAAATCCCCTTTGTTAACCTGGAAATCCAGGCTTTTAAGAGCATAGAACCGTTCCTTTTCGATTTTTTTGAAAGGATTCAAGAAATAACTTTTGAGGGTATTTCTATGTTCATGGGGAATTTCGAAAATTTTGCTTAGGTTTTTTACTTCAATTATGGGTTTGTCCATCATATGAATTCTGCAATACGTTTAATATTCTTTCGAAAGTACATATTCCCTATAAAATATAGCAAAAGAGACATTATGCTCATTACAGCTATAGCTTTCACATGGATCAACTCTCCTTCAAGCAGAG
>CAYVIR010000008.1:2116-10926 GCA_964451645.1 uncultured Candidatus Saccharibacteria bacterium
TGATGACCTGACCGAAAGTCCCGCTCATGTCATCAATACTATAAAAGACCGCGGATCCCCAAAATACAAGCTGCATGACAAGTTCCATCACATGATGAAGATCTCTTATCCGAACAAGCAAAATACTGCTAATCAATGAGATTGAATAAAGCGAGAAAATTACCATTCCAAGAATATATATAAAGTACAACACGCCCTCTATAGTAGGGATAAAGCTACCTAAGATAGCCAATACAAGTAGAATAACAGTATTAAAAATAAAGTTGACTAGAGCCATAAATACCGCACTTGTGACTGCCACCTGTCTTGGGAAATTCACCTTAAGAATGACACCTGCCAAATCGGTAAGAGCATGCATGCCGAATATGATTCCTTCGTTTACGAGCGTATAGACAATTATCCCTAAGAGGAGATTGGCACCGTATTGTGCAGACACTTCTCCTCCTCGAAAAGCAGTAAATACAATGAATAGCATAAGGAAATATAGGAAAGGTTTCATCAAAACCCAGAGAAAACCAAGAATAGAGTTATTGTATCGAAGCTTGAAATTTGTGCGAATCAGCTCAAACAGGAGATCACGATGGTTTGTTTTTGTATGCAATATCATTAGATGATTTTAACAAGTCTAGTATTGAACTGTCCACGATATATTACTAATCCCCAATTTTGTATTTCTTTTTTCAGAACTTCCTCCAGCATTGTATTGTCCTGTAGAGATTGCATAGTAATATTTGCTAGCATTTGCTCCCCGACTTCTCCTATTCTACTAATTACCTGATCTGTTTTACAGGCCATCCAAAATTCGTTTGTTATAAGACCGGTAAGCAAAGTCTTGATACGTAGAAGGCTATTTATGTCGGTGGGAGAGAAGAATGTATACGCTTTGGAACCAGTATTATTCAAATGAGTCGGATGCGTGTGCATGTTAAAAAGGAAGCCGGAATCTATCTGTTTCGGAAGTTGGTCAGGAGCAAAATAATCTCTTTGAATCACCCTGCTATCAAGTATAACCTGACGTTCATATCTATGGGTTCTATTATCCGGCAGGTACTTGACCTGTAGGCTATGATGGGCATGGACATTATCTTTATTTCCCCGAAGCGGCTTAGAGATAATTGTCTCCTTCTCAATATAGAAAAGACTCGACTCATATTCGTATCCGGTCGAATCCGTATATCTATGCAATCTAACTATATCCTCCCAGAGTGTTCTATCAAGAACTACCTCTTGTGGCCAAGCAGTTCTAGGAGGAAATTTCCCGAACTTATTCCACTTTTTAATAAATTCCGTAAACTCAGAAAAATACATATATTTCTCTTTAATGAAAAATTATAACTGTTTTGATTCGATGTGGATACTTATTGTATAAGTTGGATCCATTTCTTAAATCTGAAGTAACAAAATTAGAAAGGCCCTCTGAAGACCTTACAGCAGGAGTATATCTTTATAATTCACTCCTCTTTTCCCTGGGGATCTAAGGCTGTTTTTATAGCTACAGCCACAAAAATGGCTCGAATAGGTTTCTAGCTCGAAAGGCCTCAAATTTTTGGAGGGCCAAGATTTTCAATTCACAATTTTCGCTTTTTGACTTGCAAGATAAGCATATTCGACGAACCCACCTTTCCTTTTCCCTTCTAATTGAACCTCTCCCAACTCAAGAACGCCCTCTTTGAGTATCAAATAGAGCTTTTTCTCCCAATTTCTGATTTCCCCTTCTTCTCCCTGTATTTCTAAATCTGATAATTTAGCGGAGAAGATCTTGAATCTATTGACAGTTCCTCTCACTTCCAATTCGCCCCATGCGACTGGCCATGGATTGAATGCCCTTATCATTCTGTAGGCCACATCGCCAGGAGTGGCCTTGAAAATCTGAGCTCTTTTCTTCTCTATCATTGATTTATCAGCGATAGTGGCCTTGGAATTATCCTGTGCCATCGGTTCCAATCTGCCTTCAATCCATGCGGGTAGTATCTCCACAAGCAGAGCGGCCCCGACAAGCGACAATTTCTTTTTAAGTTCCCCTGCGTTCTCTGAAGGATCAATGCCCGCCTCTCTCATAGCGATTACCGGGCCATTATCAAGGCCACCGGTCATAACAGGGATACTCACCCCGGTCTTCTCATAACCATTGAGAATGGCTAAAGGGATCGGTGCTGCCCCTCTCAAATCGGGCAATAAAGACCCGTGAATATTGAGACACTTATACTTAGGATAGTCGATGGTGTATTCAGGCAATAGTTGCCCATAGTCAGCGACAATAATTAACTCCGGCATCTGTTCTTTCAGAATGACTTCTTGAATCTTCCGATAAAGATGCGGTGTATATACCTGTATGTTCAGATTGTTCTCTACAATATACTTCCTAACCGGAACCGGAGTGAGAATTTTCCTACGACCGACTGGCTTATCAGGCTGAGTAACGACTGCAGTCAGATCTATAATTTCAGATTTAATTAAAGAATCCAGAACCGGCACTGCGAATTCTCCAGAGCCAAAAAAGATAGTTTTAATTTTCATAGAATATTAATAAGATGCCAGATCACGGATTGCAGCAGCCAGATCTGAGAAGGCTTTTCTAAGCTGGGAATTGTCTGCTCTGAAATGTAAATCATGTGCCAAAGAATTCCTGACTTTATGACCATTCCATGCCCTTTCAAAACTCTCTCTTTTCTTAAAAGCTTTTTCGGACTTTTTGAGTTTCTCTCCTAACGTTTCACCTTGAAGCCTACTTTGCTCTAGAACAAAATCCAGAAGCTTATCGGCCTCCATGATTGCAGTTTTGATAAATGCCTGTTCATCGTTATTGCTCAGTACAATCAACTCGTCTAGTTTGTGCATGGCCTTCTTTTTCCATCCTGTCCCCGTTTCCTTTTTTGAGATAATAAACCCCGCAGTCATTATAAACAGGACTGCTACTACGACACTTACAGAAATTATGACTTCCAGAGTTTCCATTTTTTCTTTTCGAACAACTTAAGTTTAACAAAGTAGCCAGATACAATCAAAATCAATACTATCGATGTAATTTGTGCAACTGTGAAGTCCATCAAAACTCTTTCTTCGGTTCTGGTGAAATCTACAAAGAACCGCACTATTCCATAACCGGCAAGATAATACCCAATATAGTTGCTTTGCAGTCCTTTATATTTGAATTGGATGAATAGTATGAAGAATAGTATGTAATTACCTAATTGCTCATAAGCGAAAGAAGGGTGGAAAGCCTTGTCAAGATGACTAATATATAAGCCCCAAGGCAAATCTGTTTTCCAGCCATATAATTCCCTATTTGCGAGATTTCCGAACCTACCTATAACTTGACCTAAAGGGAGGAATACACAAAGTAGAGACAAAGACTTAATAAGTTTTATTTTTTTCTTGTAAGTATATAGAAACGCTCCTATTAATCCACCTATCATTCCCCCGAAAAGACCAAGGCCACCATTCCATAGTTCAAATGCCACTTCCAGATCGGTGGCATAGATTTCATAGTCGGTTATCACATGCCACAATCTTCCCCCCACAATTGCAGGGATAATTATCCACAATATGGCCTCAAAGGTATCTACCCTTCTTGTCTCTTTATCCTCTGTTTTATATTTATTAAAAAAATAGGCCACTGAGTATATAGACGAAAACAGAAGAATGCTATACATTCTGATCCGTATAATACCGAAGCCAAGCTCTTTCGGAAGTGTGAAATATCCTTGCAAGAATAATAAGTAGATCGGAAGGATAAAAAACAACGGGATTAGGAAGAAAGGAAGGTACTTCTTAGTAGTATTGCTCATAGAAAATATTTTCTTTTGATACCCCTGAATCAGTGAGTCTTAAGACAACATCATCTATCATTTGCCTCGAGCCGCACACATACCCATTGAAGTTCCTATCCTGTGCCACAATTTGAGGATAATGCTCGCTTATCCGACCTCGCTTCCCCTGCCAGCTAGCTTCGGGCTGGCTCAGAGTGAGTATGAATTCAAAATTGGGAAACTTTGCCTGCAGACCTTCAAAGTATTCTCGATAAAATATACTTTCCTCGTGTCTAAATCCAAGGAATAATTTCATAGGCCTCACAGAATTTAATGTTTCCAGTGCATAGGTAATCATTGAAATAAATGGTACAACCCCAGTTCCGGTCGCAAAAAAGTACGCAGGCTTATTATCCTCTTGGTAAACGAAGTTCCCCA
This sequence comes from uncultured Candidatus Saccharibacteria bacterium, assembly GCA_964451645.1. Taxonomy (GTDB): domain Bacteria; phylum Patescibacteriota; class Dojkabacteria; order B142; family OLB20; genus JAJTYI01. The sequence continues at coordinate 6,304 of CAYVIR010000008.1, forward strand.
TAGGTCCTAAAAACTCTACATCCATCCCGGCATGGGCATTAGCAAAGAACTGCGAGCCCGGTCCCCCGAGAACCGTATCGGCTATCAAGTCAATACTGGCATTATCTCCCGGAGAGGATGCAATGGAATAGCTTCTTCGTGTCGAAGGAGCAACTAAGATATTCACAAATTGTCCCGCTAAGAACTCGATTCTGTCCGGAGGAGTTAAGGATACCTTGAGTAACCTTACATCTTTGGCAATTGTCTTGTCAGTAGAAATTTTTGCTTTGTATATCTTTACCGGCATATGATTTAGTTGTCCACCACATTATCTCCCGCAGGGACACTCTCTTCATCATAACTTTCATCGCTACCTCTGCCCTCCATCGCATCATCATCGAGATCGCCAATTTCCATGTCTCCTGTGGTGACTGGTATTTCTTCTTTTTCAGACATTTCGTCGGGGTTTATATTATTATCAGCCATAACAGCTGCCTGAACATCACTTGCATAAAATCCATCCTGAATTGGTTGCTCTTCGTCCATTGAGCTATCATCGTTTGTGCTTGTTTGGCTATTCATGCGTAATTCTTAAGATTTTAATTACATTACTATACTAGCATATTAAGCAAGTTCGCAAAAACAGTTGAAATAAAGAGAAACACTCTCTAGAAGGCAGCGACAAATGCCATCTATAGCAAAGCCGGAGGGGAAGATGTATGATGTACTGACACATACAAAAGACATATACAGATATAACCAGTCTGATTTTGGATAACTCCAGTAATTAATATCTACTAGTAGCAAGTGGATGAAGAAAAAGAGAATGCTAATCGCCTTTCTTACACTAGTGTGCTTAATAATCGCTTTCGTCATAGGAGAGAAGTACATACATCCCTTTTACTGTTCACAGCTTTCAGATTTGGAATGTGAGTCCTCTCTGATCTGTAGCCCAAGATTTAGCTCTACTGGAGGAGGTGGGGGCATATATACACTTGGACTTATCTATCATGGTTGTTTCCCAAAAGCATCATGGGAATATTAGACTTCGCCATCGTTAGAGCCCCCTAGAAACTAAATCCATGACCCTCTTAAATCTATAATTATGAGGGGTTGAACCATTCTGATGAAATACACCACAGGTATTTTCTGGAATTATCACAAAAATATCAAAATATTAGGTTATAATTAAATTAACAATGAAAAAATTTATCAGAGAAAACTGGGTACTTTTTGCATCTCTTGTATATATCCTAATACCCATCGATATTTTACCTGACTTCGTACTGGGATTCGGACTAATAGATGATTTATCAGTTGTGCTTGCCAGCTTGGCCATACAATTATATAAATACTTCTCGTCAAAAAAGTAGCGAAATGGGTTCTAATTTCCCTGTTTAGTGTTATAATTCGCCCAATCATTAACTGTAGAAGTATGCCGCCTCCAGAGGTGCCGATCGAATACTTGTTTTCAACCTTCCTCAAGTTTTTAGAAAATGAGCCGCGAGTAGATCGTGCCCGCGATAGTAAATTTATGGAACGTTCTATCAATCTTTATTGGTATTTACTTGCTGAGCAGGGGGCACAAGAGGAAATCGAATTTAATTATTTATATAATACCGAAGAAGATGTTCTGGAGTTAAGCTTTATATTGCCTTCCTACGAGTATGATAATTCCGAGATAAGAGACCTTACGATCTCTATTGAGGAAACATCTCCTACCCTCCCTGATTACTTGCGTGTATCTATTTATGTTGAAATCTCTGATGATAGTCTCGGCGAACGGGTAGAAATTGACCCATCCTTGGAATTACCCACTTCTACAATCTCTATGGATGCAATAGTCCTGGCCCAGGATCAAATGTTTTATCCTACTGAATTAGGCGTCCAGATTGATATCGATGATAAGAATGCTTATTACTTTTTCAGGTACGACCGTAATGGAAACCTTTATAAGATTGAAGCTATGGACCCGGAGTTAACCGATCTGCTAGAAACAGAGGTTGATGATACTGTTGCTCTTCTAGAGCTGACCGATTTTAGAGACCTTGGCCCAGCATTGCTATTTATAAATAGTCAGTTGGAGGACGACGATGACCCAAATTCATCATGTAATCAGATACTGCTTCTCCGGCCGGTACACATCTGGGACACCATTACCTATCTTGCGCAAGCACGAGCATACCGTATTGCCCCAAATGGAATTAGGATACCCTCTATTATCTATCAATAAACCAAACCTGCCTTGAAGTAAATTATTCCTTCACGAGATATATCTTCTAGTCAGCTTGAGAAGGCTTTACGGAGAGGTCCATTCTTGGATCCCCTATCACGGACTCTACCCCCGACATAGGAGATCTTATATTAGAAAATCTAGCCTATCTCAATTGAAAATTTGGTGTTTCTAAATAAACAAAATGCTATAATCTTCTCCTGTAAGCGAATCTAATTATGTTCAAACCGGTAGATCCAAAACAGAACTTCCCACAACTGGAAGATAAAATTACACAATTTTGGAAAGCCAATAATATTTTTCAGAAGTCTGTCCAGAATAGAGACGTACAAAGTCGCTATATCTTTTACGATGGACCCCCATTCATTACTGGAACACCTCATTATGGTTCGTTACTACCCAGTATTGCGAAAGATGTAATCCCTAGATTTCATACAATGAGAGGAAAGAGAGTGGAGCGAGTATGGGGATGGGACTGTCATGGTCTCCCGATTGAAAACAAAGTAGAAAAAAAGTTAGAAATAAAGAATCGTAGAGAAATTGAAAAATTCGGAATCCAAAGATTTATTGACGAATGCTACAACTACACCCGCTCCACTTCTGCCGAATGGCAGTGGTACATAGATAAAATCGGCAGATGGGTAGACATGGACAATGCCTATAGAACCATGGACCAAAATTACATGGAGACGGTGATGTGGGTCTTTAAAGAATTATATGAGAAGGATTTTGTCTACAAGGGAGTACGAACTTCTCTTTTCTGCACTAGATGCGGCACCCCGGTATCAAACTTCGAGATATCCATGGATAATTCTTACGCAGACATGGAAGATCCGGCGGTAACCATTAAATTCCCTATTACGACTCCAGGCAGGTTCCAAGGGAATTCATTACTTGCATGGACCACTACTCCTTGGACACTTCCTTCAAACAAAGCCCTGGTTGTAGACCCGAAGGAGACCTATGTCCAGGCCAAAACTCAGAGATTAACAATCGAACTAGAACAGGCTTGGCTTATTAACTGTCTTCCGGAGAATTTAAAGAAACTGAATAAATCCGAAATTACCCAGGCCTACCTAGAGGATTATATTGACGAGAATGGCATTAGTCCTAGAGATGCACGGGTCAGAAGAATTGACGACAAGTATGAATTCACCGTTAAGTATTATGCAGGGAGTGCTAAAGAAACAGGACAGTTGATAGAAAAAACCAAAAGTATTTCCAAGGAGGAATATATCGAATTAATTAAAACCTCCAAGGCAAAGATTGTAAAGACCCGATATTACTACCCTTTAGAAGACGGCCTCATCGCAGAGATCGATGTGTACCGAAACCAATATGAGGGGATAAATATTGTAGAGGTAGAATTTAGTTCTTTAAAGAAATTAGAGAGCTTTATCAAGCCTGAATGGTTCGGACATGAAGTCACCGACTGTAATGCATGCTGGCCTAAATATATTGTCGATCATACCCAAGAGGAGCTAATTAAAGAATTAACTGACTACAGACAACCCGATCATAGTTATGAAGAAAACGCACAAACTGAAATTGTAATCCTTGCGAAAAAGCGAGTAGAATATGCCCTTGAAGGAATTGACTTCGAAATAATCTCCGAATTTAAGGGGAAGGAATTATTAAATCTTCAATACCTCCCTCCTTTTAACTATTTCATGACAGAAAAGGGAGAACACAGAGTCTATGGATTTAAAGACATGGTTCATATGGAAGAAGGAACGGGCATTGTCCACAGTGCTCCCGGATTTGGAGATATCGACACTGAAATGGGTCAGGAATATGGCCTCACTATCGCAATGAGCATTGATGATGAAGGGAAGTACCTACCGATAGTCCCCGACTACAAGGGAATCTATATCAAGGAGGCCGATCCGCTTATTCTAGACGAGCTAAAACAGAAAGAACTTCTTTTTAAGACTGAGAGAATAGTTCATAGGTATCCATATTGCTGGCGATGCGAAACCCCCTTGATACATAAAGCTCAGCCATCCTGGTTCATAAATATCAACAAACTTAGACAGCGTATGCTGGATAATAATGAATTTATCAACTGGGTGCCTAAACACTTAAAGCATGGGCGTTTCAAGAAGGGAATTGAAGTGGCCCCAGATTGGGGAGTTTCAAGGACACGTTACTGGGCGACACCAATGCCCGTTTGGCAACGAGAAGTAGATGGGCGGATAGTTGAGACAGTCGTTATAGGCAGCCGAGATGAGCTACGTAATAAATCTATCCAACCTATAACCAAAATCACCTTTGTAAGACATGGAGAGAAAACGGATGCCACTTCGACGGATGCCGACTTGAGTGATCTAGGCCATAAACAGGCGAAAGCATTGGCAAAGAAGCTAGGAAAAGAAGAGAAGAAATGTTTTCATCAAATGTAGATAGTCCAT
>CAYVIR010000008.1:10936-13649 GCA_964451645.1 uncultured Candidatus Saccharibacteria bacterium
GACTTAATTCTCTCTTCCCCAAAGAAAAGGGCTCTTCAAACTGCAGAATATATAGCAGCCCAGACCAAGGCAACTTATACCGCCGACCCCCTATTCCTGCCCCTAGCAGACGAGAACGATAGAAACTTTTATAAGGAAATAAAGAAACGATATAATGTAACATTCCTTTCTCAAGTTCCCGAAGCAGATCTCCGCAAAGAATTGTCTACTATTCTTGAGCCACTCAGGCAAGGTCTTGAAGAGTTATTAATTAAACATAAAGGAAAGAACATCCTGATAGTTTCCCATTCAGGGAAAATAAAGCTACTCAAGCATATCATCGAAGGAATAAATATCAATGCTGTATTATCTACTAAACTAGAAGAGGCAAGCATTTACACCACCTATTTCAACGGGACCAATTTATTGGATCTACACAGACCCAAGATCGACGAGATAAAGCTTAAAGGAAAGACAGGAGAATTAACAAGAGTAAAAGAAGTTTTAGATGTATGGATGGATAGTGCATCCATGCCGTATGCCTCCAAGCATTATCCTTTTGAGAACAAGCAAATCCTTGAAGAAAATTATCCGGCCGATTTCATTGTTGAGTATATCGCACAAACACGAGCATGGTTCTATGTGATGCATGTTATTTCGACAGCCCTACTCGATAAACCTTCATTTACAAATGTTATAACTACCGGGGTGATTTCCGGAACTGACGGCAGGAAAATGAGCAAAAGTTACGGCAACTATCCTGACCCACGAGATGTGCTTGAGGAGTATGGAGCAGAAGCATTGCGACTGTATCTCATGGGATCTAAAGTGATGATCGGAGAAGATATAAATTTCGACGAGGGAGGGCTCAAGGATCAATATAAAACCTTCTTACTGCCTCTATGGAATTGCTACTCGTTTCTGACTACTTATTCTGCCATTCATAAATGGGAGCCAAGCAGTGCTCCTCAAAAGCCTACAGATCCGCTCGATAAATGGATATTAGCCCAACTTGACCTTAGCACCTCTCAGTTTATAAAAGAAATGGAGGCATATAATATTCCGGCGGCCGTAAAAATACTCCCGGAATTCCTTGACTTGCTTTCAAGATGGTATATTCGAAGGTCACGAGAAAGATTTACCATAGGATCCTTCGATGCTCTTCAGACACTCTACACCGTAATGATTGGATTCTGTAAAATCTGTGCTCCAATCGTTCCTTTCATAAGTGAAGAAATATATCAAAACCTTATGGAGGGACAGGTGGATAAGAAGGAATCTGTGCATTTAACGGACCTACTGACAGTTCCTTCAAGGACTATCAAGGTCCACGGATCTCTTTTAAGGGACATGGAGCTTGTGCGGGATATCGCAGCTATAGGACAATCTCTGCGGGTTCAAAACAATCTTAAATTACGCCAACCCTTATCAAGAGCTGAAATTTATATCCCGGAGTTAGAAGAAAGCTTTAAACGCAACAGAGAGTGGATGGCAAAGATAATCCAAGACGAGCTGAATGTAAAAGAAGTGATATTTCAAGAAAAACTTATATCCGGGGAAAACCTTTTAATAGGCTCCGATAACAGCGAGAAGATAGTGGTAGGATTAGATACCACAATCACAGCCGACTTAGAGGCGGAAGGGATAATTAGAGAACTCTCAAGGCAAATACAAAACCAAAGAAAGAAACTGGGTCTAAATATGTCCGATATGATTGAACTTGAATTAGAAACACAGGAGAAAAAGCTGATCGAAATAGTCAAGCTGATGGAAAATGCCTTCATGACGAATGTCAATTCTAAGAAATATACCTTTGTTCAAAACGAGCTTCCAAATACGATACTCATCAATGGGGTGAGGATGAGTTACAGAGTGACACTTATACAGGGGGATTAAATGAAGGATGCTTCATAAATATGTTCTTTCTATTTGCCTGATTTGATCCTTAGTTATTCAAACTATTGGACTATTTCCCTTTACCAATATCGCTCTTAGTCTTATACTATTTGTGTTTCATTAAGATTTATCTGTATGTTTAATCTCGGCAAAAACCCATTTCTTCATGAGCTAAAGGTCAAAACGGCCGGAAGTGTTTTAGTGGATATACTTCAGACTATCGTCTTAGCTCTGGGTTTTAGCCTTTTTATATATTTAGTCTTTCTCATACCAAGCCAGGTAGAAGGGCCTTCCATGGAACCGAACTTCTACAATCGTGAGCTGCTATTCGCCGATCGAACAGTTCAGTGGATTGGATCAGTAGGAATTGGCGCCAACTTCTATGACTACAAAAAAGGAGATGTAGTTATATTTGACTTCAACGGGATTAATTTGATCAAAAGAATTGTAGCAACAGAAGGCGATACTGTTCGAATAAGTGATTCAAAGGTATATGTGAATGAGGTGGAACTAAAAGAGCCCTATTTGCCTGCAGGGAGGGAGACTGTCCTTCCTGATCCTTCTAAATCCACTTTTAATGAAGATGAGGCCGTTAAGGTCCCGGAAAACTCCTTCTTCCTTCTCGGAGACAATCGAGCTATTAGTAAGGATTCTAGATACGACGATGTGAACTTTGTCAGCCGGAACCATCTTAAAGGACGGGTTTTCTTAAGATACTGGCCAGCCAACAAATTTGGAACAATAAGGTCCGGAGAGGCATCACAAACATAAATGTTGAAAGGAATTCTCAAACAAAAACATAAAAAAAATATCTTCGATACTTTCGAAACATTATTAA
>CAYVIR010000009.1:0-13443 GCA_964451645.1 uncultured Candidatus Saccharibacteria bacterium
TTCTTTAGAAGATTATCGAAAATATCTGAATTACTCTATAAACAAAGACATACCTTACGAAGACATAGAACTCGGCCGCGACTACAAGGATTATAATATTAACTACAAATTGACAGAAGTCGGAGTAGAGAGATTTGCTTCAGACTGGAATAAATTACTTAAAAAATAAAAATTACTTCTTAAATCAGTCCAAATGATCAAATATACAAATATCAATTCCACAAGCTTAAATATTCCAGAAGATGTAGTGCAGTACTTGCATTACATACAGAGCAGAAAGGATGCCATGCAATTCGAAGTACCGGAAGATTTTATCTTTCACCCCGAACATTTAACCGAATTGCCCAAGGTAGAAGAAATGACAACTCGGATAAAAGGGCTAGGGTATGATTTCATTATATTTGTCGGAATCGGTGGGGCAAACCTTGGGGTGATGACTATATATCATGCTCTAAAACATGACAGAGAAATCCTCTTTTTTGAGAATATTGATCCTGATAAAAATTTTGAAACAATAACTAATATCCGTGAGAGATATTCAAAAGGACAAAGAGCAATAATGATTACTGCTTCTAAGTCCGGGAGTACAACTGAGACAATGTCAAACTTTGCATATGTCTTCTCTGTCTTTAAAGAACTTGAAACAGATTGGGCTACAAGAACTATTGCCACAACAACTAAGAACTCATATTTGGATAACATTGCGTCTAATTTTAATGTAGAAACCCTACATACTCCTGAAGAATTGGTTGACAGGTACTCAGTATTTGGAACTGGAAGTCTTCTCGCTTTAGCTCTTGTGGGGATAAATATTAATTTGTTAGTAGATGGTCTCAAAGAATCGAATACAAGGCTAACAACTACAAATATCTCTACCAACCACGCCTTAAATATGGCTCTACTCCTTTACTACTCTTGGGAAGATGGAATACAAATTCATAACACCTTCATTTTTTCAGAAAAACTAGCCACCTATGGAAGATGGCAAAGACAATTAATGGCGGAAAGTGTAGGAAAAGATTCTAAAGGAATTACACCTCTTGTATCTATCGGAACAACCGACTTACACTCCATGACACAGCTTTATCTTGATGGCCCTCGCAATATCTCTACAAATTTTATTACAGTGGAAAATTTTTCGAATGATATATCATGTGATCCCATGGGTATTCTCCAAGATACTCCACTGAAGAATGTTAAGGGGAAGAAATTCAGTGAGCTAATCACACTTGTTTCTAACGCAGTGAAGTCCGCCTATAGTAAGCAAAATCTCCCTTTCGTAGAAACCATTATGCCGACATTAGATGAATATACAGTTGCCGACTTATTGCAAACGACGATGATTACCATCATTCTGCTTGGGAAACTTATGAGAGTTAACCCGTTTAACCAGGAGGCAGTAGAGCTTTATAAAAAAGAAATCACTACTCTACTACAATAGTTTTCTCATATTGTCTAAGCGTTTCAGCCACACTAGTAAATGCTATGGAGTTCATTGGCAGATTATGGAGGTCAAAAAGAACTGCCTCATCAATATCATCACTCGGCAGGAAATCGGTTGAGTCGACACTAACCAAGAAGTTTATAACAACAATATAATCTCTTACCTCACTAAAAAGATATGTGTCCAGTACTGAGTTAAAATACTTTATACTTGTTACCTTCACACCTAGTTCTTCTTTTATTTCTCTTTTTATAGCATCTTCAAAATTTTCGTTTATCTCTACAAAACCTCCCGGCAAATCCCATTTACCTTTTTCCGGTTTCCTCGCTCTTTTTACTAAGAGTATCCTATCTTCTATGACAATAACACCTCCTACTGCGGGTATTGGATTTACAAAGTCTTTAAATCCACAGCTCGTACAATTTCTTTCGTTCCTATCTATATTGATTTCCTTCCCGCAACATATACAGAATTTATGTGCTTGTCTTCTATCCATTACTTATCCAATGGCCTTGGAATAATTACTTGACACTTCCTGCCAATTTATCACATTCCATATGGCCTCCAAATATTCGGGCCGTCTATTCTGATACTTCAGATAATAAGCATGTTCCCAAACATCTATTCCCAATAGGGGCTTATATCCGTACATGAGCGGTGAATTTTGATTTGGAGTAGATAAAATCTCTAATTTTGATTCTTTATTTAAAACAAGCCATGCCCAGCCAGAACCAAAATGGCCAGTAGCGGCCTCAAATAACTGCACTTTTAGTGTCTCCATGCTTTCCAAATCCTCCCCTATCTTGGTTTGTAATTCCTGTGACAGCTCCCGGCTACCTCCGGGTACAAGAATTTTCCAAAAAAATGTGTGATTTATATGGCCACCACCATGATTTCTAACTACATCTTTCTTGCCCTGAGGGGCCTGTTCCCATGTGGCAACTATCTCTTCTAGGCTTTTGCCCTCAAACCAACTCTCTCCTTCCATGGCGGCATTGAGTTTATCAATATATGACTGATGATGCTTTGTATAGTGAAGCTCCATTGTTTTGGCATCGACATACGGCTCTAGCGCGTCGAAACTATACGCTAAATCAGGAAGTGTAAACTTTTCCACTTTTTAATATTAAAAAATTAAGTAGATTTGACCCAATCAATATAAATTTTTAGAAATTCCTCAATACGTTTCAACATTTTCATATCCGTGACATTTCCATCTTTATCGAAGATTTCCAAGGCCATTGGAACTGGCATCCTATATATGGCATTTGTTTTCATCCCGACAATAGTCGCCATAAGTAAAAGCTCGTTCTGTGCCCTCACAGTTCCAAAACTCCCATCACTTACCCCCATAATCCCTAAGGGTTTATTCCTCACTAAACTTCTTGAATACTCTCTGCTAAGCCAATGAAATAAATTCATAACCGGTGCAGGTAGCATGTTATTGTACTCGGGAGTGGAAATTATCAAACCATCGACCTCTTCAATCTTCGAAAGCAATTCGTTAATAATCTGTGGTAATTTTTGCTCAAGATCGGCATTGAACATAGGGATATCGTTTAGCAAAAACATTTCAAAATCTATGTCTTTCGGAGCAATCTTTAAAATATGCCTGGCCAAAGATTTATTAAAAGACCCCTGCCTTAAACTTCCGGGAATTACTAATATTTTCATAATTTATACTGCGAAGTAAACATTTCGTCGTATTTTTAGGAACGAAGTATAGATATATAGGTCACAATCAATCTAATACAATTTTGGATATCCCAGTTCCTGAGAAAGCCTATTAATGTCATCCCTGGCTTGATTTACGTAAGTCCCCCATTTATCACAATGAGCTCCACAATAGTAGAATTGTGCAACCCTCGCGTCTTTGAAAAACTTCTCGCCGTAAAATGGGATAGTCATTATCTTGTTTGTTATATCATCTATCGCCAACTCAAAGTTATTGTATACAACCCGGTTCTCTCCGGCTCCTCCCCAACCCCAACAATTTTTTTGTCGCTCCGAGGCCGCAAGTGTGCAGAGTCTCGTCTCAATATAGGCAATAGCAGGCAAAAGAGTACAATCATAAGGTGCATTATATTTTTCACACGCTTTCAGAAAATTTATACCGTAACCTTCCAAAGGAGAGTTATTCCTTGCAAAGTAAGTATCCAGAACTTTAATTCTAAAATCAAAATCATTATTAACGATCAATACACCCACCTTTTCATCTTTACTAATTGTCTTGTCCATTTCCAATGAATACGTACTACTTTCTTGCGCTTCAGCTCGAACAACTACAGAAAAACAAATTAGCAAGCAAACCGAAATCAATAATGTTATTTTTTTCATAAGGGTATAATTTCTAAGCCTTTCTTAGCGTCAATCGTGACGCTTCCCTCCAAGTCTAATTCAACGGCACGATCCAATGCAACCTTTGCCTTAGAAAATTCTTCCATTTCTATGAAAATCAAACCTTTATGTAGATGCACCATGGCGACAGTATCGTCTGCAGCCTCTGCCTTGGCTACTTTATCAAGAGCGTCATCAGTCAAATTCAACTTGAAAAGAGTATAAGCATTAAGTATCTCAACTACTGCAATCTCAGGTGCCTTTAAATCTTTACTCTCCATAAATTCATCTTGATAAAAAGAATTGGCTTGTTCATATTTCTCCAAGCCTACTAGTACTTTCAAATATTTAATTTTTGTATTAGCAGGGACTTGCGATTCATCCGGAATAGTGGAGTATATAGTATCAAATGATACAAATTCGTCCTGCTTGTAAAGTATATCGAGGAGAGTGAATAACTGTTGCGCATTAAGCTTTTCTAGTTTATTTGTAGTAAGTTCACTCAATCTTTGCAGTGCAGCTTCGTTCTCACCCTTGAGGAACTCGGTTTGTATTAGGAAAATAATTGAATCTACCCCCTCACTATTTATCTCAAGAGATTTTTGAAAGTTCTCCTTAGCCATATCCAGCTGACTTGTATTCAGATTTATTAAACCTTGATATATATACGCAGTCTCATAAAAAGGGTTCTCCGTTATTATTTTTGCAAGAGGAACACGAGCAAATTCATACCATCCATGATTCAAAAGTATGTATACAATCGTACTTGAATAATGTAAATTCGGATTTTCCTCATTTGCAGTAAGTGCAACTCTGAGTTCCTTTGCCAATTCCTGTGTATCTTCATCTAAAGAGGTGCTTTTAAGGATATACTCGCCAGCTAGGGTGGGGTTATCAAGGCTTACAATGGCCTTCATAAGCATTAAATTACTGTCCAAGGACTCTACCGGTAGTTCATTTATAAATCGAGTAGTCTCTTCTACTTTCCCTGCAAGTGCTAATGTTTTTGCCTTCCCCCGTAATGAAGGCGTGTACTTATCATTTAATGTAAGTGCTTTCTCAAACCATTCTGTCGAGCTTTCAACATCACCTATATTCAGGTAGATCTCACCAAGTGCATTAGCTGTTTTCTCGTGAGGGTTAAGCTGGAATGATGAGTTGATAATCCCAATCGCTTCGTCTTGGTTACCCTTTTTAAGGTAGATATCTGCGATAGCAAGTGAATAAAGATTATTGTTTGGCTCTTCGTCAATACCTCTCCTAAACTCTGTAAGTGCTTCATCGTATTCGCTTCGAGCTAGATAATCCTGGCCGACAGCTAAATAGTCCACATCAACAGAAGTTCTGGTGCAACCGGTTAATATTATTAAAAGTAAGAGTGTAATTACATTCTTCATAGTTGGTTATTATCTATAGAAAAGGATTGACCGACTTTATGCGTGTCCACTCCAATATAATACATGGGATCTAAGGGCGGAGGAGTTTGCCCTCTGGAGGAAAGATCGTATACCCCAAAATGGAGATGCACCACCCTATTTTCGGGAACAAAAGAGCTTTTATTCCCTTGATAACCAATAAATTCACCTTTTATTAATTTCTCCCCAACTTTCAATTTATGAAAGCTTTCTCCTGTCTCCCCATCTCCCAGATGGGAGTATAAAACTTTTACCTTCAGAGAAGGGACAAGCTTAGCATATATGTCCGGAAGCGGATCACATATTATCTCCAACTCTTCATTGCTGGATTTATAATGTGAAACAACGCCTGTACACGCTGAGTAAACTGGATATCCATGCCTTCTGCCTGGGAGGCCGGTTCCTTCCATGCTAGTCCATATATCTATACCCGGGTGTTTACCTGGCAAATAAAGGAAGTCCTCATGTCCCGCAATTCCATTAGTGGGAACTATCATTGGTGCTATGATTTCCGAGTAATTTAACTCTTCGTTAATTATCGACGACAATGCACTGCTGGAAAAAGTAAGTTTGTTATTCGAAGGTGATCCAAATGAGAGATCCTGCGCAAATATCTCGACCGGAAGAACAACTTCAACCAGCCTACCACCTAACACATTTAGACTCATAGCCGTCTTCTCCACTCCCAACAATACTACTGAGTATATAACCGACAAAGTCAAACCTAATAGGACGACCATACAGACAAGGAGAAATTTTTTCATAATAAAATATATCAATAATAAGAACTCATGGAAATAATATCTTCATATTTCGTTGGATGTTTAGATTAAATTCTCTGATTTAATGTATAATGGCTAATTATGAGTAAAATAGATCATTTAAGAAACTTCGCGATAATAGCCCATATTGATCATGGGAAATCCACCCTATCAGACAGGATGTTAGAGAAAACGGGAACTGTAGCAGAGAGGGAGAGCCGAGACCGGATGATGGATACCTTAGAACTAGAGCAGGAAAAAGGGATCACTATAAAACTCCAAACGGCGAGAATGCTCTATAAATATGATGGCCAGATAGATAAATACAGTCAAGACCCTGACTTTGTCCTAAACTTAATTGATACTCCTGGCCATGTAGACTTTGGATATGAGGTTTCAAGATCCCTATCAGCAGCCCAGGGAGCAGTCTTACTAATAGATGCCACACAAGGAATTCAAGCACAGACTATTACCAATGTATACAAGGCCCTAGAGTACAACCTCGAAATTATCCCGGTGATCAATAAAATTGACCTGCCAAATGCTAACGTCCCTGAGCTTCAAAAAGAGCTGCACCTTGTATTTGGTTTTGATGTGAACGATATACTTCTCACTTCCGGAAAAACAGGCGAAGGGATAGAGAGATTATTACAAGTGATTGTCGAAAAGATCGCTCCACCCAAGGATAATGCAAACCACCCTCTAAAAGCTTTGATTTTCGATTCCTATTACCACGAACACAAAGGAGTTGTAGCGGAGGTATACGTGGAATCAGGATCGATTAAATTTGGAGATGAGCTCAAACTCATCGGAAGTGCAAAGACTGTCGAACCAATTGAGATCGGCTACTTGAATCCTCGCATGATACAAACAAAATTAATTAACACCGGTGAAGTTGGATACATTGCAACAGGTTTAAAAAGTATCAGAGAAGTACATGTGGGAGACACTCTCACCTCAAAAAGCGACATTGAAAACGGTCTTGTAGAAGCTCTCCCCGGTTACAGACCGGTAAAACCTATGGTATTTGCCTCAGTCTTCCCCATTGAAAGTGAGAATTATAATGATTTTAGAGATGCGCTGGAAAAACTGGCCTTGAACGATGCCGCACTGTCTTATAAAAAAATCCATTCCCAGGCTTTGGGATCCGGATTCCTATGCGGGTATCTTGGGCTACTTCACATGGAAGTTGTACAAGAAAGACTAGAAAGGGAATTTGATATTGACTTGATTACGACTTCTCCTTCGGTCGAATATCGACTTAAGTTGAACACAAGTGATTATTCCAAGCTACCTAACTTCAACAATGCCAATCTTACTCCAGATGGCTACTATATAGTCAGGACAGCGGCCGAATTCCCTGAGCCGACCTTAATTGGTTCTGTTGAAGAGCCCTGGAACAAAATCGAAATAATTAGCCCAGAAAAGTATATCGGCGGCCTGATGGAGCTCGCAAAATCCCACAGAGGAATTTATAAAAATATGACCTATGTAAGTGATCAATTAATTCACAACCAAAGACATGTCACCCTCTCCTACGAAATCCCTACCGCTGAGATTATCACTACATTTTTCGATAAGCTTAAATCAGTTTCTCAAGGATATGCTTCATTAGACTACGAATTTCTGGATTACAGAGAGAGCAACATTATAAAAGTATCTGTTATGGTAAATTACGAAGTACTTGAGGCATTGTCCTTTCTTTCACATATTTCCAATGCTGAACCGAAAGGGAGAGCAGTTGTTGAGAAACTTAAAACTTTAGTGCATAGACAGCAATTCAAAATTCCTATTCAAGCTGCGATAAATAATCATGTTATCGCCCGTGAGACAATCCAGGCATATCGAAAAGATGTGACTGCAAAGCTCTACGGAGGCGACGTTTCGCGAAAGAAGAAATTACTTCAAAAACAAAAACGTGGGAAGAAAAGAATGAAGATGTTCGGTAGTGTAGAACTTCCCAAGAATGTTTTTATTGAGGCATTGAAAATTTAAGTTATCCGGGAAATAAGCCAGTATACCCTTAGTTTAAAAAGACGTCAGGATTTAAATTAAGGTTGATAGCAATAGGCTCCATATCATCTTGCTAATATATTGCCATTATATCGAAAGGGATATTATTACGCAAGGAGATTCCTTCCAGTCATTTCGGGGGGTTTGGGTAGTCCCAAAAGATATATAAGCGTAGGAGCTATGTCGGCAAGTATTCCAAAACTGACCTCTCTAGGTTCAAGATCCTTTTTTACAATAACAAGAGGGACGGGATTTGTGGAATGCTTTGTATCAACCTGCCCGGTTTGCTGATTTACTAGCTCTTCAGCATTCCCATGGTCAGCAGAGATAACTACAGCACCTCCTTTATTGAGTACTTCCTGAGTTATTCTTCCGATACATTCATCAATTACTTGCATGGCCTTTATAGTCGAATCAATAACTCCAGTATGACCAACCATATCAGCATTCGCAAAGTTTGTTACCACAAAGTCGTACATATCGGATCTAATTTTCTCTATCAAAAAGTCTGTTATCTGATATGTACTCATCTCAGGTTTCTGATCGTAAGTTGCTACATCACGAGGAGATGGAACTTCCACCCAGTCTTCCCCGGGATATTGTTTTTGATTTCTTCCGTTCATGAAGTACGTCACATGGGGAAATTTTTCTGATTCAGCAAGTCGTAGCTGCCTTAGGCCATTATCTGATAAAACTTTGCCTAGTGGGTTAATAATGTTTTCAGGAGGAAAAGCTACTCGATATGGAAAGCCTTTTTCATAATTAGACATTCCGACAAAATAGAGGTCATTAATCACTGGCCTCTCCCACCCGGGGAAAGACGGATCTTCAAATGCACGGGTAAGCTGTACTGCTCGATCCGGCCTGAAATTAAAAAATATCACAGCATCTCCACTCTCCACCTTGCTAACGATTTCCTGATTTTGCCCTATGAGATATGGGGTAATATACTCATCAGAGACATCTTTTTTGTAAGACTGTTTTAAAGCATCTCTCCAATTGTCCACTGGAGCTCCTTTTCCTTCTGTAATGAGTTCATATGCCAATCTTGTACGATCCCATCTTTCGTCACGATCCATGGCGTAATACCTCCCAATAATCGATGCGATATGGCCTATTTCATCTCTGCGTAGCTCTATTTCCAAATTTTCAATAATCTTGAAAGCACCTCTTGGCGGAGAATCTCTCCCATCGGTAAAGAGATGAATCATAAGCTTATGCTTTTCAACCTTTAGTTTCCTGGCCATTTCAATAAGCGCTAATAAATGCCCAAATGACGCATGCACCTGGCCCGCACCGACGAGGCCGATTAAGTGTACTTTATGTTCTTCAGCCCTTGTGAAGGCGTCAAGCAGATGCTTATTCTTATAAAATGATCCATTGTTTATGGAATTATCTATCCTTGGAAGCTCCTGAAATATTATCTTCCCGGCACCGATATTCATATGTCCAACCTCACTATTTCCATCCACGCCATGTGGTAACCCCACATTAATACCAGAAGCATATAAGTAAGTGTGTGGATATCTCGGCCATAATGCATCCAAATTTGGAGTATTAGCTAAAGTGACCGCATTCGCAGAACCTTGAGGTGCCACTCCCACACCATCCATTATCAAAAGAACTAGAGGCTTTGGTTTTATGAATATATTTGCCAATTCTGTATTATGATTACCTTTATAGATTAAGTTAAAAAATTTAACTAGTCAATTTAAATAATAATCAGTTTAAGTAATGATATAATCTCTCGTTCATATAAAACATTATGAGGAAATTGGCCGGCTCAAAACTTAAGAAATTCAATAAAAAACACACGATAGACATCCAGCTTGTCTTTGTATTGGATAATATTGAATACGCTAGGAATGTAGCATCGATATTCAACCTTGCTTATGCTTTGAAAGTTGAGAAAATTTATTTAACAGGAATTACCCCTACGCCGCCCTTCGGGAAAGAACTTAGGAAGGTTTCAAGGGAGAGAGAAGAACAAATACATTGGGAGAGAGATAAATCAATTACTAAATTGTTTGAAAAGCTGAGGTCAGACTCCTATAAACTGATATCCGTGGCAAAAACCACTGAGTCCACCTCTTTTTATAATATAAAACTAAACCATTTAGAGAAAAAAGCTGCTATAATAATCGGCAACGAAAAGCAAGGACTTGCGAACAGTCTACTTTCGAAAACAGATATTGTGACGTATGTTCCTGTTTTTCGTCCACTAGCTCATCTCAATCTTACGAATGAGCTAGCTTTAATTGCATATTCGTTATTAATTACCCATGCATAAAAATTTAAGAAAAACCAAAATAGTGTGCACCATCGGCCCTGCAAGTTGGGATGCAAACACAGTAAAAGCCATGTTTCAAGCAGGAATGAATGTGGCCAGAATAAACGGTGCATTCGCAGACGTAGCAGAACTTGCTCGAGTTGAGAAGCTTATTCGCGGGATCAGTCCCGATATAGCTCTTATGCTTGATATTAAAGGCCACGAGGTAAGACTAAATAAATTTCCACACCCACTATTGGTAAAAAAAGGTGACGAAGTGATAATTGGTAATTCGACAGATGATGAAATTTATCCGGCAACTTTCCCACAGCTTTGGAAAGACCTAAAAGCTGGGCAGAAGATAATGGTAGATAAAGGTGCTACTGGCCTGGAGATTACCAAAATAACGACCAGTGGAAAGATACATGCAAAGGTTCTCTTTGGAGAAAAAGTCGCGCCAGGTAAAGGAATGAATTTCCCGGGAGCAAAATTATCTAACGAAGCAATCACAGAAATTGATAAAGAGCAAATACGATACTGTGCTGAGGCAGGATGGGAATTTGTCTCTGCATCTTTTATACGTACGAAAAAAGATGTTATCGAAGTAAGAAAATCCTTCGGCCAAAGCAAAATCCACTTAATTGCAAAAATTGAAGACCAACAGGGTGTTGATAACATTGATGAGATTATTGCCTCAAGCGACGGTATAATGATTGCCAGAGGAGATCTCGGGTCTGAGCTGCCACTTGAAAAACTTCCTATGATTCAAAAGCAACTTATCTACAAATGCAATCATGCAGCGAAACCAGTGATACTCGCAACAAACTTATTAGAATCCATGACTGTCAATGTATTTCCTACAAGAGCAGAAGTGACTGACGTGGCAAACGGCGTACTCGAAGGGACGGATTCACTTATGACATCAGGAGAAACTGCACAGGGAAAACACCCCGTAGAGTCAGTGGAAATGTTGGATAGACTGGCCCGAGAAACAGAACAATATTTAGACCCGATATACATAGGCAGCAACTTACATTCAAAGGACGACTTATCACTTTTTCCATGCCAGGCCGTATTTGATGCTTCAATCGATCCTCGAATTAGTAAGATAATCGTTATTTCAGAAGATGGAGTAGAACCTAGATTACTTGCGCGATTCAACATTAAACAACCTATCTTCGCTTTTGTACAAGATAATCTAACAAAAAACCAACTGAATCTGACAAAATGTGTTCAACCTCATGTGTTCAATAGTGAAGCCGCATCTGAGAAAAAATATATCAAGGACCTTGTAAATTTTGGCCTTAAGAATAAACTACTCACTGCTTCTGATAGAATTGTTATTACGGGGAAAGTAGACTCAGCTGATTCTTTATCCCCATACATATATGAAGTCGTGGATATCAAGAGCTTATTAACTTGAGGATCAAGGATGAAAAGATTAAAACTTTATCTTCTGGAATTTAGATATTCCCACTGGATTAAGAATCTTATACTTTTCATGCCAATATTCTTTGGAGGGAAAATAATAAATGTTGATCTACTTAGAAATGCTATCCTAGGATTTATAGCCTTCTCATGGACTGCCAGTTTTGTTTACGTGTTTAATGATCTGAAAGACATCGAAGAAGATAAGAAACATCCTAAAAAGAAATCACGACCTATCGCATCAGGGGAAATTTCACAAAAGGAAGCTTCTATGCTCTTAATTACCCTTTCTATGCTTATCAGTTTACTCACCATATACATTGATAACCTAGCTTTTACTTCGACACTTTTTGCTTATCTATTAATCAATTTACTATACAGTTTCAGCCTAAAAAAGGTTCCGGTTATAGAACTCATAATAGTTACGACTTGTTACATTCTGAGATTACTTGCAGGAGGAGCCATTACCAATATTTCGGTATCTTACTGGCTTCTTATAGTGATCTTCTTTGGTGCACTACTTTTTATTTCTGGAAAAAGGCTGACAGAAAAGAGGAACTCCAAAACACGCAGTGTGCTTAAAAAATACCGAACAGATACTCTAAAAAACCTAACATATTTTGCAGCTATAGCCTCAACATTATGCATGGTTATTTACACCATAACACAAGGAGCCCAATATATACCGCAAGCTGTTATATATGCATTGGCAATTATAAGATACGTTAAACTTCTTCACACTACGGATAAGGGAGAGTCGACAGAAATATTTATTGATCGTTCTCTTATCTTTCTAATCGTACTTTTCTCCATATATTCTTTCTTTATCATTTATTACAAGGGACACCTGCTATGAGTATTTTGTGGGAAGTTCTACTTTACTATAAGTATGTACCAATTGATAATCCGGACGAATTTGTAGACGAGCAAACTGAAATCTGCAGGAGACTAAATCTCAAAGGGAGAATAATAGTTGCCAAGGAGGGAATAAACGGGACAATCGAAGGTCGTAAGGCTCAGACTGACAAATATATTGCCATTATGAGGTCTAAGGATAAATTTAAGGATATGCATTTTAAAAGAAGCATTGGGACAGGAAATGCATTCCCTAGGATGAAGGTAAAACTGAGAGATGAACTAGTAAGTGCCAAACTTGGCCATGAAAATATTGATCCCAACTTACTGACGGGGAAATATCTTCAACCTGAAGAACTTCACACATGGTTTCAGGAAAAAAAGAAATTCTATATTGTCGATATGAGGAATGACTATGAACATAAAGTTGGCCATTTCGAGAATTCAATCCTGCCAAATTTAAAAAACTTCAGAGATTTACCAAAGGTCCTAAAAGAAATCGACCATCTTAAATCCGAACCAGTTTTAACTGTTTGCACAGGCGGCGTTCGCTGTGAAAAGGCTTCAGGATACTTACTATTGAAGGGATTCGAGAATGTTTATCAGCTTTATGGAGGAATAGTTTCCTATATGGAAAAATATCCGAATGAAAATTTTCTTGGCAAACTCTACGTATTCGATAACAGAGTTGTCATGGGATTTAATACTGACTCTCCTCAACATAAAATTATTTCGCACTGTAGCAAGTGTCAGGACTTTTCTGACAACTATGTCGACTGTAAATACAAGCATTGTAAAGGGAATAGACATTTTATAGTCTGTCACAACTGTCTAAATGAGAGGACTAATGCATATTGCTCGAAAGAGTGCTGTGTGCTTGATGTCCCATAGACTCTTTTGCTGAATATGACAATTAATGTT
>CAYVIR010000010.1:0-13317 GCA_964451645.1 uncultured Candidatus Saccharibacteria bacterium
CTGACACAGTGAACGTGATCCCTATAAACGAGAGAGGGGAAGTGATACTTGCCAGAGAACAACAACCTGGAAAAATCGAAACAATCGGATGCTTGGGAGGACGGGTAGAAAAGGGAGAGAAACCTCTTGAGGCTGCCAGACGAGAACTCCTCGAAGAAGCAGGCATTTCTGCTTCAAAGTACAAACTATGGTTTACATATAGGCCATCGGAAAAAATGGCCTGGACAATCTATGTATATATTGCAAGAGACCTGAGCTATGCCGACAATCCTCAGCTTGATCCAGGAGAGAAAATTTCCAAGGCCATTTATAGCTTCGATGACTTTATCGATAGAATAATTTCCCTAGAGGATTTCAGGGATCAAGAGGTGGCCACAAAAATAATGCGCGAGGGAAAGGCTAAAGTTAAAGCTTTCTTCTCTTTCTAAATTCCACTTTACTTTATTTGTTGTTTTCTGATTTAATTCGGCATCTTACTTTAGATATATTGGGAGAAGAAAGCTATACACCACAAGTTATCGAGTTACATGGCCTAGATTTAGTAAAATTTTATTGCGGGCCACTTTTAGAGGTATTCGGACGACTCTCAGGAAAGGAATATCCCCTGAGCGAAGACTCCCTTAGGGTTCAAGAGTTACTAATACCTAGCCCTGTCACTCTTGAACATAAATTTCTTTTTGCTACAGATCTTCATCTGGGGACACCTGGCCAGATGGACGAGAAAGGGATCGACTTGGTATTCGATGAAATATGTGGACGATTGGCTTCAGCATCAGGGCACAGAGGATTGCTAATCGGAGGGGATTTTGTTAATAAGCCGCTCATGCCTGTTGATAATGCCACTTCATTTCGGGTATTTCCACAGTTTCTATCTAGAATCAATCATCTTTTAAACACAGAAATAAACATCATCGCCATTCCCGGAAATCATGATCTTGAAAATCCCGACTGGGAAAGTTACTATAGACCTGCCCTTGAACACTCCGGTGTAGTTTTTCTCGATAATTTTGAGACCTTCAATATTGGAGAGATAACAGTTGTCGGGATGCCAGAATTTACTCAACCTCATGTTAGAAGCCACTTTGATCAAATGGCAGAAGAAGCACGCCTCTTCCTAGCTTCTCATTTGACTCAAAGCAACCCTACTATTTTTCTGTCTCACAATCCAGATGCAGTAGACCATATTATAGGACTTCTAGGCAGGCAGGATATTGTCCTGACGGGGCATAGCCATAGGTCGGGCTATGATATGAACAGAGGAGTCTTAGCTAATCTTCTGGGAAGATTGGCACTGAAAGCCGCTCCTATTCAAGATCATGTGAGCAGCAAACAAGGATATAGAACTTTACCTAAAGGTGCAACTCTTTATAATCCTTCAGGACTTGGAAATCATCCCCTTCATGGAGCTCGTAGGATATGGCACGAGATGATTGATTTAACTTTCCAACCGATGTAATAAGTTACAAAATACCATGGCCTTATTTGAGAAGAGAATCTTGAGGGCTACCGAGACAAAGGCTTGGCACTCCTCCTTCTTTCATCTGTAAATATCAAGGCCGCCCACATGCCCCCTATCATTACAAGTAGCCCTAAAGATACCATCACAATATCAAAGTAGAATTGATTGATATTGGCCACTTGGCCAACAATATATACTGCTACCGCTATGAAAAGGCTGTTGATCATATCATATATGGCATACTCTCGTGCCTCTCTTCCCTGTTCAAGATTGGTGGCAAAAAGTTTCCTCCATGGATTGAGGTTCATTGCGACTCCTATACTGAAGATAACCTGCAAAACGTAATACTGTTCTTGGTTGGTGATCGCAGGATAAAAGAGGAAGGGTAATCCCATAAGTATGGATCCTATGGAGAGCACGACTATCTCATCTCTATCGTATTTAATTAAATCTAAAAGCCAGCTTACGGGGAGTTGCAAAAACCCCCTAATGACATAATAAATAGCACCTCCAATTCCTATCACTTTTACAATGTCATCCCCTATCTTCCCTTCGAGATAAACTCCTGAAAGGGTGGCAATAATAAGATAAAATCCCCAAGTGAATAGATCCGAGAAGGTGAGTAGCCAAAACGTTTTATTTAAGACGATTTTCCCGAAGACCTGATGTTTTATAAATGGCATATTTTTTTAAATGGACTAATTTAGTATACCCAACAACTACAGTTACTTAAAGGTGTTTAGTTTTTATGTTATCTTAATTAAATGAATATACTTCGTTCTATTTCTTTGTTTCAGCTGATTTCCACATTGGTCAAATACTTTGTATTGATAATTTCAATAGTTGTTTTTACAACTATTTTCACACTTCTTATCGTACAGTACGAACTAATGCTAATCCTTACCCGTACCGTGGCAATCCTTTTCGACGTTATCAACTACTTATTAAATATATTTCCCTTATAAAATTTATTCTTTACATGTATCAGGAAATTACTTATGCTATAAATATCTTATTGTTATCAAAATCTGTCATGAGAAAACCTTTCATCTCATTTTTTTTGTCTATATCTTTTCTGTTTCTTCTGTCTCAAAGTGTTCACGCTGTGAGCGTCTCTCCTTCTAGTGGAACTTTTCCGATTTCTGGAAATAAAACTATCAGTATAGTGGCAAAACCTACCTCTGCTTCATCTGGAATAAAGCTTCGTTTAGTCGTAGACAATGCCAAAGTAGTCTCCTATAACCAGCCTACCGGTGGCGTACTCTCTATTGGTGTTTGCGATTCCAATGGAAGTATGTTTCGATCGGTTAGTTCTACCAAATATGAAATATGCGTAGATATGGCCAAGACAGGAGGCTCTAGCTTTACCACCGGTACCTCCCTGGGGTCAATTGTAGTTGCTAGTTTAAATTCATCAGGGGGCAGTTTTACAATTTCCGGGGGTACTAACAATGGATATCTTACAGCTGGCAATGGAGTATCTTCCAGTACAGGGGTACTAGGCAGCTATACATTCTCAAACTCAAGCGTATCTGTTTTGCCTAATACTGCAATTTCAGATTACATGCCAAGCAGGGGAATTCTAGGAGCAGCTATTCTATTTTCGGGCCTCGTAAGCATGGCAGTAGCTGTAAAAGTTTTCCTTCTAGATAAAAGAAAAGAACTCTTCTAAAAATGCAATCGAAAACAATCGAAGATCAGCTTGCTTCCGGCTCTGATTTAGTACCGCAAGAGTTGCCAAGCATAAAGGCAACAATTTTGAAACCAAAATTCCTTCTTATAGCACTCGGTTTCAGTTTAGTAATGAATCTCCTTCTCCTGATAGCGGCTATATCTGGTGCAGGAGAAAGCTCCTCCCCAGCAATAACTCCAGTGCCAAGTAGGGTTCAAACAAGCAGTAGCCCTTCGCTTACTCCAAGAGCCACTGTAAGACCTAGCAGTACAGCCTCCGAGGCTATAATCAGACTAAAAAACTGTTTTTCAAATTGTAATGCTGAGGAGGTGCTAGCTATGATCCGAGAAGAAGCTTTATCTATAAGCCATATTAAGGCCAGTATCTTATTTGAATCGGAAACAGGCAACAATTGTTATGGCACATATTTGGAGGCAACATCGCCTGACAGACAAGTGGATGCTTATCATACTCTTATTTGTGCCGGGAAAAAATCCATCCCTCCTCAAGACACTGTTCATGTTGCAGATAACCTCTACACTCTAAATGCATCAGGGAATTGGGATCTAGGAAGTCGAACAAGAATTGGGCAGACCAAATTAGTAAGTGTCATAGATGTATTTCGAGAACAACAAACCAAAACATTAACCGATACAAATCTCACAGACGGTTACAAACAAATCACTTCTACAAGCAAAGTAATCAACGAACTTAATCAACAAGTAAACAGGAAAGCAGTATTAATCTTTAATGAATATCTCGAAGTCGTTTCATACGAAATAGAGGTCGAGAGGGTTAGTAAAGAGAAAGGATTTTTCTTTGATAGAAATGTAGAGAATTCAATAACCGAACCAATCTAATACCCGTAGTTGATGTTTTTTTTCTTCCTTCCCTTTTTAGGGCTATTGAGTAGGGACTTTACTTCCAGATTGGCAATTGTCGGTGTAAGTTCCTTCAGTTTTGCCTCAGGGAAAACAAAATTCATCACACCATACTCGATGAAATCCTTTAAGTTATCATCTGTAATAGCAGTCTCATCTGCTAATATAAAGATTGGCACTGCGCTAGAAGTTATTTTCTCAACAATACTGCCGAGGAACTCGGAGACTTCTTCTGTGAGCTTAGATTTCTTTTCCTGATATAAGTTTAATAGTAATTTATCAATATCTACTGTCACTCCATCGATGCCATTGTTGATGATCTTCTGAATTGAAATTGCCGTGAGAGGAGAAGAAGTACTTACATATACTCTAAATGTTGCAGTCCTCCTAAGCCCTGAGGCAGTTACAAGCTTCTTTCTTAATATTAGATCTTTTTCAGTCTTTACATCCGTGAGAATAATAGAAATATTCCTCATCCCCACTTTATTCCTAAGATAATTAATCATTTCCAACTGGAGGTCGAAAATTTCGTTCTCATTTGAGTTCTCCTTTGGCTCGATAGGAATATCCAGAGCTATGAGAAGCTGGTCCGCATGATTGTATCTACTAAGGCTATTTCCCAGAAAAACCAGGAATTTCCTCCGTAAGGGTTTATTTCTAAGGAGTTCGTATTTGTCGACGTCTAAAATCTCCAAAAATTTAGAAAGTGTGAAATATAGCCCGTTCGTTTGATCCAGAATCACCGGATTTTCCAGATTGACTATTTGCCATAATTTAGAGTTCATATTCATTTCTAATCCCAATTCTTTAAATACAGGCGCCTTTAGATACCAATCATCATCTACCCCATTTTGTTGAAGAGACATTTCGACTTCGGAGCTATCAGTGACAACCTTTATATTCTCTTGCTCATCTATCTTTGGAAGAGGTTCTGTACTCTTTATATTCGGAAGCCACTGGGGATCCCCTTTCGTCCCAACCGCAGGAGCGCTCTTGAAAATGCCCTGAGTCGTGGGCCTTTGCATTTTTATAGTGATCTCTTTCGAGGGGATCGTTTCGGGCCGAACTCGAGCAACATATTCCTCTTTTTTATTATGCGTAATTGGTTGATGGCCTACCCCTAAATATATCAGTCCGGAATTTGTGTCTAGCGTCACCATTTCGTTCTCCAATAACAAGCTTGTAGCATCGTTCGCTCCAGAAACCATCGGCAAGATATTATCTCCATTATCAGTAGGGGCCTCTAGCACAGCACCTTTATACATCACTTTCTCTAGATAGGTATTTCGAAGAGACTTACTAATTACAGCAATATCATCAGGAGATACCCTCTTCATGTCCCCTTTGGCACGAATAATCCTGACTCGTCCATACACTATGCCGTGGTTACTACCTCGCCCAGAGAGTAATACAGGCAATTGATTTAATGGCTGCATCGGGAATGACTCCTGCGACATGGAGTGATTACCAGAATCCTTCTTATTTTGTTTTGCACTAGCAGTTTTACTCAAGAGGGTTCGGGCACGGATTAATTCTGCATCTCTCAGCCTCTCAAGCCCAACAAATGTAAACTTACCAGACTCATATATCCACTCTATTTTTAATTCGTTTTTAAAGTAGCTTTTTAGTTTCGTGGTGATAAGGCCTAATCTATGTATCTGTTGGTCAGTTAATTTCATATTCTTTATATGATGGGCTGAAACTGCCAATTTCACAAACTTATTGTCTTTGAAAACTAACATCCAAGGTTGCTCACCAGCATACTTACTAAACACTTCTTCAGTATCTTTCCTATATAGATACCTATCGAAGAATCCTCCATTTCCTGTTGGGTCATGTTTAATACCAAACATCGCCCGTACTTCAGTTAAAACAGGATTGGCATTATCAACACTTAGTGTATAAATTATTCCTGAAACTTCCGGTTGTGAAAATTTACTGACAACAATGGCCACGGAAATTATTCCTTTGTATCTTGCTTGGGTCCTAAGTAATAATGCCTGTCGTGAGAAAAGTCTTGCCCATTGTTGTTTAATCTTAAACATAAAGTCATTGAACTCATCAGAAACAATTAAATCTTCCGACGTTTGAGAAAGAGATTCTTTTAAGACTGTATTTAATGATGACAATTCTATCTGTAGAGGACATTTCCTATTTTCTGTGACCAAGATGTATGCCCTATACACAATTTCCGCAATTAACTTGGGGAAAGGGGCATTTACGATATACTTCGTAATTTCTTGCTCCGCCCTTATGGCAGAAATCTCCCCTCGAATTACTTTCCTATTAAGATCAGATAGAATGGAAATTAGTCCATTTGCAAAAAGAAAGTCATCAAAAACTTTACTGGTTATTACGAATCCTTTATTTATAGGCACTCCAAGCCTCGCAAGACTAGCCAAATTTAGAGCTTTCTCTCCTGCAAGTTCAAGTTCATGCTCAGTTATTTGAGAGACATTTAGAATATAGTTCTTAGACCCGGGAGGATCGCTCGTAAACATTGAGACAGTTTAATAATTGTTGGAAACAATTTTATTATCTGAAATTTGAGGATAGGTGTCAAAATATGTTCTAGCCTTTCCTTCCTTTCAAATAATTTGGGAGGGGTTTAATCTTCAGTGCTCTATATGTAATTATCAGGAAGACTGTGAATGCAAATACAGAAATAGTTGGGAAGACATATTTATTTGTAGATTGCCTATAAGTTGATTCTCCAAGTACTTCCGACTGGACGAAGGAGCTATCGGGAACTAATTTATTAGTCTGACCCATTAAATATCCACTCTCAATTAAAGCGGAGTCGAATTGCCTTAATCGTATGCTTTCTGGTTTTAATAGGAAAAGATCCCTGCTGATATCTCTCAGATCACTATCATATGCTATTACTCCCCACATTATTCGATCTGGAGGAACCTCCATGTAATTATCTCCAGTGAGATCGCCAAGAAAGGGATCCGCCTCACTCCACACAGTTTCTCCTCCAGTTTCAGTCCCATAAACCACCCATGAGTGCCATAAATATGAGTTATCCGGATATCTTGCTATACCATATACTATATGGGCAGGAATATTGTTTGCTCGCAGGGCAAAAACAAAGGCACTCGCATAATCAAGATCAGTATGCTCTGACCCCGCAAAGATATCATTTACTGTTTTCCTTCTCCATTCCTCAACAAATCCCGTAGGAGTCAATGTTTTCATAATATGCTCGTATATCTTTCTAGGATTCGTTGTATTCACCTTCCATTCTTCTGCTGTATTCTGTGCATATTTACCAAGGGATAGATCTTTATCAAATGATTTTATATCCTTCGTGTAGAAAACAAGATTCTTGCTTCTAGGGAAATTACGCAACCCTATTCTAATATTGACTTCATCTTCGATTGTAGATATTTTCACATTTTCATCTATTCTTGAGAGAAAAATATTCTCCCTAATAGGGATCAACAAGTCACCGCCGGCAAAGTTTACTTTGTTGGGATCAAGATTCACACTTACCTCTTTCAGGGATTCTCTTCCGACAAAAATACTCAACTTTGAATCTACTTCCGTAAAGCTTATTGCCCTGTTTGTGTCAAAAGCAAGATTACTATCAACACCCTGGCTGGAGTAGAGCGTGTCCTCCCATTCAATCGGATAACTAATCCTTACCGGGTACCGCGCATCATTTTCTTCTATACGGAAATCAGGCCATACAATCATATGAACATCTCCCAATACTTCCACAAAATTCGGCAGTGTATATTTTAATATGAACTTTTTATTCTCATTGGTGCTTATCGCATCACCGTTGAATTCTACCCATAATCTTTTGCTCTCAATATTCCCCGGAATGGGCTCCCCATCCATCTCGACTTTTAATGCCTCTACCTTCTCAAACGGGAAATCTATACTAAAAGAAGACGTAAGGAAATCTGGAGAGCTATTCGTAATAGAGAGATATTGAGTTACAAGCGCAGAACGATTTTCAAGAATATTTATATCGAATTCCATTTGGACTTCATATTCATCGGCCCGCACAGGCAGAAATATTCCCAACAAAGAGAAAAAGCAGAAGAGAAAGAAGACCTTGAGGACAAATAAGTAACCTATCTTCATTAAAAAAGAAAATCAATTACTTATTATCTACATACTTATATAGTCTGGTCAATGTTTCAGACCTTCCTAAAATCCTAATAACGTCATATAGCGGAGGAGTAGCAGGGTTCCCCGTAACAGCAAGCCTAATAGTCATAAATGCCTTTCCTGCCCCCATATCTAATTTGTCTGCAATACCTCGAATATGCTCCTCCCATTCCTCATGTGACCAATCTGAAAGATCTTCTTTTTTTTGAGAAAGTTTCTCGCAGAAGGCATCAAGGATAAACTCTATGTCCTCATTCTCTATGTTCTTTGTATGTTTAAAGTCTTCAAAATTAATCTTCTCAGGAGCAAAATAGAAGGTTTTAATTAACTCATCAAAATCGGATAAAAGGCAGGCTCTATCCCTAACTAACTGGATTACTTCTTTTAGGAATTTCTCTCCCCTCTCGGATACTTTAAGCCGCAGCATTTTATCTTTTGAATTTCCCGCATGCCACTCTCCGTATTTTTTAACAAGTTCTTCGATAGAAAGTTTTTTAATATATTGCTGATTGAACCATAAAAGCTTTTCCCTATTAAAAATAGCACTACTTTTATTCATGTTTTTCACATCGAATAACTCGACGAATTCATCCAGTGAAAAAATTTCTCTTTCCGTCTCACCAAATTGATGGGGCAAAGGAGAGGACCAGCCCAAGAGCATTAGAAAGTTCAAAACCGCCTCCGGCAAGTAGCCTTGGCGAATAAAGTCTATAGCAG
Source organism: uncultured Candidatus Saccharibacteria bacterium (assembly GCA_964451645.1). GTDB lineage: Bacteria > Patescibacteriota > Dojkabacteria > B142 > OLB20 > JAJTYI01. Next base: position 8,855 of record CAYVIR010000010.1, read on the forward strand.
AAACCGATCCTTTTCTTTTAGAAAGCTTCCCACCTTCCGGGTCCAAAATCAGAGGTACGTGATAGAAGTTTGGCATCTGCCACCGAAATGCTTCGTATATCAAGATATGTTTTGGTGTACTGGGTAGCCATTCTACTCCTCTCATTACATCCGTGACATTCATCAAGTGATCATCCACAACTACGGCCAAGTGATACGTAGGTAGGCCGTCCGATTTCAGAAGAATTGTGTCATCCAGCTCATCTGAACGGAAAAGCACTTTCCCTTGTAATTTATCTTCAAAAACAATCTCTCTTTTTGAAGGGACCTTAAGTCTTACCACATGACTTTCTCCGGCCTCTACCCTTTCCCTTGATTCATCAAGGGATACGTCTCGGTAGGGAGAACGGAACCTAAAGATCGAACCCGATGTTTCTGCCAACTCTCTTGCTTCTTCAATCTCCTCTTTTGATGCAAAACAATAATAAGCTTTGCCATTCTCCACAAGATCTCTCGCATACTGTTGATATATAGCCTTCCTCTCGGTCTGTTTGAACTTTTCATCATAATTTAATCCATACACTTTCAACATACTTTCTATCTCTTCTTCAGAACCTATCACTAATCGAGACTGATCCGTATCTTCAATCCTTAGTAGGAATTTTCCTTTGGCGGATTTCGCAAGCGCATAACTAAACAGAGCGGTACGGATACCCCCAATATGCATACTCCCCGTAGGACTGGGAGCAATTCTCGTGACAACCATAAGAGATTCTTAAATACATCGCTATTATACTTAATTTCCGCCATACTAAATAGTGATTTGTCACTGCTTCTTCATATTTCCTTCACTATTTTCTCAAGAACCTCTTTACATGCTTACGCATATGCTTTAATTTATTATTATCTCTAAATTTTAGTCATATTAATCGTGGCGCAAAAAGCATCTCAGAAGAAGAGTTTTCTAGCAATGGCAGGTTTCTTGGCATTCGTCGTATTAGTAACTCTGCTATTGATTGTGGCGAATTATATATCGCAACGGACAGAGCAAGAGGATACTTCGGCGCAAGCTACAACTTATGACAAACATTATTTCCGACTATTTCTTCATGAGACAGGGAAGAGATTTTATACGCAATTTTGTGACGCAGCGTCAGTCGCCCCTACAGGTTCACCTATAGACTTCAACAACTGTGGCGCCATGAGAACTCACGCAGTTACAGATTTGAAGTTGCCATCGAGTGCTTTCTCGGGAGTAATTTCTTCTATAAGTGCACACAATCATTCTTCGGGAGACAAAGAGTATGTTATATTTATAGTAACACCCGCAGATGTAACCTCAGAAGGGGTAACTGGACATGCTCCTACATACTATGCTGCTCAATGCGAAATACAGAATGGAAACATAAACAGTTGTTTTGAGAATCCAACATGGTACGAACATACATCTCCAGCCAAGGCAGATGATCCCCAACATTTTCCTAAGTCCTTAAGTTATGAAGAGTCCGAATATGGAGTACAAGATAATGACCCACTATTTCTAAAAGCAGAGCTTTCTCCGGTAATAGATAATAAACAATATCTCTACACTGCAGTATGTAGAAAAGGAACCCAAGTAACTTGCCTGCAATCACAAATTGAACTTTTGTCCTCTACCCCTTTTAACTTCCCCAGTGATGTCAATGTCAACTTCAAGGGTATTGGATATAGTGTTGAAAATCACAATGGGGTCGATAAACTTAGGGAATCATTCATCTTATCTGCAGGAGATGGTTACGTAACTAGACTCTGTACTTTAAATACCGAGAATATTCACGCTTCATGTGGTGGATGGGGCAAAGTACTCTTTTCCGCCAGTATCAAAGGCTTGCCTGAGAAAACAATACGCGACTGGACTAGCATGATAGGCGAACTAGCTGGGGTCCCTTGGAATAATATTGCCAAAAACTATATCCAAACTTTCCTCTCAACCGACAAGACTAAACTATATCAAAGATATTGTGCAGTAAATGAAGATTTAGTAGAGCCAACTTTATTTGGAGATTCAGTTATATACACCTCCTGTAACCCATGGACTACACACGAAATTACCTCTCTAAACAGTACAGGCCTGACTATTGAGCCTCAAAAGCTGAAATCAATTGACTTCTTTGATTATAAAAAGACCACTGGAGAAGAATTTATGAGACAGCAGCTAGTGATAAATGACTCCGCCAATGACCTCGACAAGCTCTATACGAGGGATTGTCCAATTTCGTTCAAAAATCTTGAATGCACTGGCGTAACATGGTCGAGTACAAACGTAAGCACCCTTCAAATTGTTGATGTAAATCAGACACTAGGAAGGATTAGAGGGTTGGATACTACTATAACCAGCCAGGGAGAAAGTAGCCGCCTTAGACAAGTTGCTCTACAAGAAGACGGTAAAGCCATTTACTCACGAGACTGCGCCTACAATAATGCATTAGAGCTAAGCAGCTGTAGTGCATGGAATAAAGTGCTCATCAATACCTTAGACTTCGATAACGATCCTACAAATGGCATTGGAGGGATAGAAGATGTCCTACTTGCCACCGATACATATACTCAACTAATTAATGGGGTTCAAAATATCCGCCAAACATTCCTAAGAGAGGGCGGACAATCAGCCTTCACTAGAATTTGCAGGCTTAATAATGCACCAAATACGGGATCGTTCAACTGCCAAGCAGACAGCAGATTATGGAGTGAAGTTGATCTCAATGCTGAGAATGGGGACGATATTGAGCTAATTGCAGACTCTGCCTCTGGACTTGATAGCTCTGTCAGCACAGCACATAGCTTAGCCTTGCCTGTCTTCGCTGAACCCCTTGCAACTAGCTATCTGCAGACGGTACTTTCACACGACAAGACAAAAATATACGAACGGAGTTGTACTATGAATTCGGAAGCCAACGGAGAAACCATTAACTATACTGAATGCTCTTCCTGGAAGACCAATCCTGTCACAGCTCTTAATACTATCGCCACAGCTACTAAACCTGCAGTAAACTTTGGTGCTACTGGTATTACTGTAAAAAGTTTTAATATGTACCGACAAGTCCTTGACGGTGGAGTCGTAAGCGTCAGACAATCAGTGCATACAAACGAAGGTGCCAGTGACTATATATACAATAGAAACTGTACTATTGCGCAAGATGGGAAATTAGGCTGTACAGAGAACAATCCTTGGAATAGAGAATCATTTAGGACAACTATTGGGAAAGATACCGTCATTGGTGGCGTAAACATAACAACGGCAAGACATGTAAGCCTTATGCTTACAAGTATAAACAATAATACAAATCAAACTAGGAGGAAGGTTGTACTTTCCGAGAACGGAAGTTTGTGGCTTTCCCGGACATGTCCATACCAGACTAACGAGGAGGGTTTTGAAGCAGCAGAATGTTACCAAGCTGCGTGGGTTCCTGATTCACCTACTGCTCAGGTCCAGTTGCCTACCATTCTTTCGACTGGATATGTTGCTCAACCCTACAACCACAAACAGTCTGTTCATGTATATTTAGTAGAAGAATCCGGCGAATATTTTCATGACAGAATCTGTAGTTTAAATACGGGTAACAACGAAGGTTATTGGAATTGTGCAAACGATGGACTCCCGGGGCAATTCGCAAGGAAGGCCGTATCTACGCTTAACCTTCCGACCTCTGCGGGGGGGAAACTGAACTCCATTTATGGTCTAGTAAGCGAAGCCACCTCATTAGGACTTCCTGAAGCCCCCGTGGCCAAGACGTATGTTAGAACATTCCTCTCCGAAGATAAAGGTACGATTTACGAACAAAGCTGTCCAGTCGACGAAACCTTAACTGGAGACACAATAAAGTATAACGACTGTACTGAATTTAAATCCTACCCTGTTTCGGTTCTTAATGGGAAAAAATCAAATGGGACAAATATCACATTTACCTCGGAGAATGTTGATTCAGTTAATTTTATGAATTTTAAGGACTCAAATGGGAATGAGAAAATAAAGCTTACGGTGCTTGTAAACGGAACGGATCTCTATACACGGACATGTGGATTAAAAAATGCCAGCAAAGCTATGAACTGCACGGATAGCAATAAATGGAGCTCCCAGAAGGTGGGTAAACTAAATATTCACGATGGTGATACCAAAATAAACACATCGGGAGGCTATGATGCCACTATAGCAGTTCACAAAGAATCAACACAGAATCCTGTTCTAAAAGACTATATACGAGAAGTAGTACTGTCAGCGGACTATAAGAGTATCTTTACCAGAAATTGTCCGGCAACTACCTCAGGAGAAGCCAATACTACTGACCTATCAAAGTGTAGTGAATGGAATAAAGTGGTCTTTGAAACACAACTCGATTTTAATGATAATGGAACATTTAATGATGAAGATATAATAATCGGCATAGATTCCTTCGTTCAAAAGAATGAAGGAGCACTTGATATAAAAGTGGCCTTTATAAGGGAAG
>CAYVIR010000011.1:0-1545 GCA_964451645.1 uncultured Candidatus Saccharibacteria bacterium
AGAAATATTACAACACGATGCCTTATCCTCAGTGGAGCTTTCTGGTTCCTTGCTTATGGCAGACTCATACGATGCATTTCTTTTATCACATCTATATAAGGAAGGTAATTTAGAAAGATATGGAATCTCCATGGAAGAAATTCGTAATTATTACTGCCTCCCCCGCAATTGGAATCCGCAAGCGGGAGAAGTTACAGTGGATTTTACTGATGATGAATTAGACGGCCTAAAACAGCGATACGAATCGAACAGACTGGCCACCCAAAACTATGGGACTTCTGCCGAATATATAACACCCAGTGGTAGTAAAGTTAATTACAATGATCATCTGAACGGTCATAAAGATTTGATGAGAAGATTTTTTGAGAACTTCAAAGCAGTCCATGGAATAGAAGCGGTTGAGGAAAGAGAGATAGAAGAAGTCTTTTTGTGGTTAGGAAAAACAATAGAAAGACCTCAACAGGGCAATATCGAAAATTATCATAATCCGGAACATCCTGATTATATGCGAGGAACGATGGGTTATCATCTTCGCGAACAATGCAAAGGTTTAATCGCTCAAGTTATAGAATACGGAACTTGCCATTATCAATTTGCTGATGGTACACATATCCAGTTCACTCCTGAGGACATAGGGGAATTCACCGTAGGCCACAATCGAGGCTACTATCCGGATCTAATTACATGGTATATGAACAATATTGTGGGACCTGTACAGAGGGAGTATATTAAAAGGAAAGCAGAGGAGTATACATAACCATTAATTTTCGCTAGAGATTTGCTATAATCTTTCGAGTAGGGAGAGGTGTCAGAGTGGTCTAATGAGTTGGTCTTGAAAACCAATGTTCCGCAAGGAACCGCAGGTTCGAATCCTGTCCTCTCCGTATTTTCAAGCTTTCGACGTTGTCGGAAGGTTGAAAATATCTGGAAGGATTTGGATGAGAACCGAAGGTTCGTTAAATGAAGGGTTGACGAGCAAGGAATAAAATGACGCCGCGAGTTTACCTGAATTAATACTGTGATTTTATTTTCATAAAATCATCATGTGAATCCTGTCCTCTCCGTCAGGACTATGTGTTCTCCCGCAAGACGGGACTAACCTCGGCCAAAGGCTGATCAGCCTATGGCTGAAGCTCTAGGCCTCGTACCTCGGCAAGATCTGGTTTAGGAATCTCACTCTCTCCGAATTTTGTCCGCGGGCACCGTCCCGATTTTGTCACCTGGAACTAAGCAACATTTTTCAATAACGAAATCTTTGGAACACGGTTTAAAGAACCAAATACAATATCCGAGACAGTTGAACGAGGTTTTCTTAACTGTTTAGCTAGTTTTCTAATGGGAGTACCTTCTAGATGACGGACTAGTATCTCCTTGGAGGTAGTTCTGTGGGAATTAAAATCTACGGTAAAGTGCCTATTACAGGATTTACATAGGAAGACATATTTACTTCCACGTTTCCTTTTTCTAATGATTGAAGTAGATTTACAAACCTTGCAAGGAGGGTATTTTTAAAAGGAGTCGTACCCATAATTAAATATTTGATTA